>CAIMPQ010000194.1 GCA_903843315.1 uncultured beta proteobacterium | reverse complement strand
TGCAACGATTACTTGCTGCTTGATCATCGGTTCATTTGCTGAGCGCGCTAAGTTCTCTGCGATCTTAGTGTTCATGGTTATTTGGTTCACATTCAGCTATTTACCGATTGCCCATATGGTTTGGTTCTGGCCTGGTCCTGACGACATTAAAGATGCTGCATCCCTCGAGGCAATTACTGCTCGCGCTGGTTGGTTGTGGCAAAAAGGTGTTCTCGACTTTGCTGGCGGTACGGTTGTGCATATCAACGCTGCGATCGCTGGTTTGGTTGGTTCCTACGTTATCGGCAAGCGCGTTGGTTACGGCAAAGAAGCAATGAAGCCACATAACTTAGTTTATGTAATGACTGGCGCAGCACTCTTGTGGTTTGGCTGGTTTGGTTTCAATGCTGGCTCTGCTCTTGAAGCTAACGGAAGTGCTGCATTGGCATTCGTGAATACTTACCTGGCTACTGCTGCTGCAGTATTGGGTTGGTCAGTTGCTGAGTGGGTTCTCAAAGGTAAACCATCAATGTTGGGAGCTGCATCTGGTTGCGTAGCTGGCTTGGTTGCGATTACTCCTGCAGCTGGTTTTGTTGGCCCAATGGGTGCACTCATCATCGGTGTATGTGCTGGTGTACTTTGCCTCTGGGGTGTAACTGGTCTCAAGAAAATCTTGGGTTCAGATGACAGCTTAGATGTATTCGGTGTGCACGGTGTTGGCGGTATCTCTGGCGCATTGTTGACTGGTGTATTTGCTGATCCAGCATTAGGCGGAACTGGTATTTGGGACTATGTTGCAAATGCTGCTGCTGCTGACTACTCGATTGCTAGCCAATTATGGATTCAGGCTCAAGGCGTCATTACTACCTTAATCTGGTCTGGCGTGGTTTCTTTCATAGCATTCAAATTGATCGATATGGTGATCGGTTTGCGTGTCAAGGAAGAAGAAGAGCGCGAAGGCTTGGATATCAGCTCACATGGTGAGACTGCATACGAGTCTTAATTAGTAGATTTACCCCTCACTGGGTGGCCTTTGTTGGCTGCCTAGTTTTAAGCGCGGGATCCTAGGATCCCGCGTCTTTCTTTTAATAATCTTACAATGGTGGAATGGTTCCACATCTCATCACTGCCCTAAGCGGTCCTTTGCTCGAATTAGAGTCAAAGGTTCTAGAAGCAACCCCAACCATTGAGCGTTGGTTTAGATTGGAGTGGCAAGAGCATACGCCGCCATTCTATTGCTCCGTAGATCTACGAAATTCAGGCTTTAAGTTGGCGCCGGTTGATACCAATCTTTTTCCTGGCGGTTTTAATAACCTATCTCCACAAATGCTGCCATTGGCTGTTCAGGCTGCAATGGCTGCAATTGAGAAAATCTGCCCAGAAGCGAAGAATCTTTTATTAATTCCTGAGCGTCATACGCGCAATACTTTCTACTTGCAAAATATTGCGCGCCTTTCTTCTATCTTGCGTCAAGCGGGTTTGAATGTTCGCCTGGGTACATTTTCAGAAGAAATTAAAAAACCTACATGGATCGAGTTACCCGATGGCAATCGTCTTTTGATGGAGCCTTTGTCACGATTGGGTTTGAAAAAACAGCGTTTAGGTTTAAAAGATTTTGATCCATGCTCGATCTTATTAAATAACGATTTGTCTGCAGGGATCCCGCCAATTTTAGAAAATCTCCATGAGCAATACTTATTACCTGGGTTGCATGCGGGTTGGCATGTACGGCGGAAGTCTAATCACTTTGCTGCCTATGATGAAGTGGCCAAGAAATTTGCCAAAGTGGTTGATATCGATCCTTGGATGATCAATCCATACTTTGCGAGCTGCTCAAATATTAATTTTCATGAGCGTAAGGGTGAGGAAGAACTGCAGGCAGCGGTAGAGCAGGTCTTAAAAAAGACAGCAAAAAAATATCGTGAATATGGCATTAAAGAAAAGCCATATGTCGTTGTTAAAGCCGATGCTGGTACCTATGGCATGGGTGTGATGGTAGTCAATGATCCCGCACAGCTTAAGGACTTGAACCGCAAAGACCGCAATAAAATGAGTGTGGTTAAAGAAGGTTTAGAGGTGAGTGATGTTCTAATTCAAGAAGGTGTCTATACCTTTGAGAAGGTGAATGAAGCAGTCGCTGAGCCAGTGGTTTACATGATTGATCGCTATGTGATTGGTGGCTTTTATCGCGTACATACCGATCGCGGCCCTGATGAAAATCTGAATGCACCTGGTATGCATTTTGTGCCCTTAGCTTTTGAACAAAACTCGATGCCGGATATGAATGCGAAGCCTGGAAGTGCTGCCCCTAACCGTTTTTACTTATATGGCGTAGTTGCTCGCCTGGCGTTATTGGCTGCCTCCTTGGAGCTTGAGCGTACTGATCCAGATGCTGAAGCTGCATAAATAAAACATGGACTTTTTATTCATTGCCGATCCACTTGAATCTTTTAAGGTTAAAAAAGATTCCACCTTGGCAATGATGCGGGTTGCACAGGAGGCTGGCCATCATTTATGGTTTTGCCAAAGTCGCAATGTTTTATGGAAGGAAGATTTTGTCGTTGCTGATTGCCAGTCGCTGGTAATTAAACCAAGCTCTACTTCCTGGTTTGAACTTGGCGAAATTGAATCTCGCACATTGAATTCTTTCACCGTAGTATTGATGCGCACGGATCCTCCATTTGATATTGAGTATCTCAATACAACATGGTTGCTGTCTGCAGCCGTAAGACAGGGTGCAACAGTATTGAATGCGCCTGCAGCAGTGCGTGACCATTCTGAAAAGCTGTCAATTACTGAATTTCCAGAATTAATCCCTCCCACCTTAGTAACTCGTGAATTGAGTGCGGTAGAAGAATTTCATGGGGAGCACCACGATATTGTGATTAAACCCCTAGATGGTATGGGTGGAATGGGTGTGTTTCGGGTTGGTCCAGATGGCCTTAATTTGGCGAGTATTGTGGAAACCTTGGGGCAGAATGGCGCTAGAACCCTGATGGTGCAGAGATTCTTGCCGGAAATTGCGCAAGGGGATAAACGGGTGCTGTTGATTGGGGGGGAAGTAGTGCCATTCGCTTTAGCGCGGATACCTCAAGGCAGCGAAATTCGGGGAAATTTAGCTGCTGGGGGCAAAGGTGTTGCCATG
>CAIMPQ010000193.1 GCA_903843315.1 uncultured beta proteobacterium | reverse complement strand
CAGAGATCGAGCTCACAGAGCTTGAGTCTGATGAAGACTCAGATGAAGAGCTCAATGCACAGCCAAACGAGCACCCCATTGAGTGGCTCAAAAAGTTAAATTAAAGATTAGATCCCAATCAACAGATCCAATGCCCTCTAATAATTCTTTACCATCACTTCCATTAGGACCTTCTCCTAAAAGAGCAACACGTCAAGCAACGGTTGCCTGGAAAACCAACATCATTACTGTGGGTGGCGATGCACCGGTGCGCGTGCAATCGATGACCAATACCGATACTGCAGATGCGGTAGGTACAGCGATACAAGTAAAAGAGTTAGCGCGGGCCGGCTCAGAGATGGTTCGTATCACGGTGAATACACCTGAAGCGGCAGCCGCGGTTCCGTATATTCGTGAGCAGCTAGACAAGATGGATATCTTGGTGCCCTTGATTGGCGACTTTCATTACAACGGTCATACTTTATTAAATGACTTCCCGGAGTGCGCTAAAGCGCTCTCCAAGTATCGAATTAACCCAGGCAATGTGGGTAAGGGCACTAAGCGTGACCCACAATTTGCCCAAATGATTGAAGCTGCTTGTAAATATGACAAGCCGATTCGCATTGGAGTGAACTGGGGAAGCTTGGATCAAGAGCTATTGGCATCCATCATGGATAGCAATGCCGCTTTAGCAACACCAAAGACTGCGCAAGAAGTGATGATTGAAGCATTAATTCAGTCTGCACTGCAGTCTGCAGAAAAGGCGGTTGAGTTGGGGATGAACCCAGATCAAATTTTGCTTTCTTGCAAAGTGAGCAATGTACAAGATTTGGTAGCGGTGTATCGTGATCTCGCGCGCCGCTCAGATTATCCATTGCACCTGGGGTTAACTGAAGCAGGTATGGGTAGCAAAGGCATTGTGTCTTCCACTGCAGCGATGGGTATCTTATTGCAAGAGGGTATTGGCGATACGATTCGCGTTTCACTAACACCTGATCCAGGTGCACCACGTGAAAATGAAGTGATTGTGGCCCAGGAGATTTTGCAAACCATGGGTCTGCGTAATTTCACCCCAATGGTGATTGCTTGTCCTGGTTGCGGCAGAACGACTAGCACCACTTTCCAAGAATTGGCCGCCAACATCCAATCTTATTTGCGCCAACAAATGCCCGTATGGAAGAAAACCCATCCTGGTGTTGAGAGTATGAATGTGGCAGTGATGGGTTGTATCGTGAATGGTCCAGGGGAAAGTAAGCATGCCAATATTGGTATTTCTTTGCCAGGAACGGGCGAAACTCCGGCAGCACCCGTATTTGTAGATGGTATCAAGGTAAAAACCTTACGCGGTGAAAACATTGCTGAAGAGTTTCAAGTCATCGTAGACGAGTATGTCAAACACAATTACGCAGCAAAATCCCAGTAAAGACTAATTAGTAGAACAAGAATAAAAATGACCGATCAAAATAATTCAGCTAAAGCTCAGAAAGCGCAGAAGATCAATGGCGTTCGTGGAATGAATGATTTGTTGCCAGCCGATGCGGCGCAGTGGGAGCACCTTGATCATGTTCTGCGTGATTTAACGCGTGCTTATGGCTATGAGTTTTTGCGAACACCGATTGTGGAAGCGACTGCAGTATTTCAGCGAGGTATTGGTGAGGTTACCGACATCGTTGAAAAAGAAATGTATTCCTTTGAAGATCGTTTGAATGGCGAGCAGCTCACCTTGCGTCCCGAAGGTACTGCAGCACTCGTGCGCTCTGTCATTGAAAACAATCTCTTGTACGAAGGGCCGAAGCGTCTTTGGTATACCGGTCCGATGTTTCGTCATGAGCGCCCACAACGGGGCCGCTATCGCCAATTCCATCAGTTTGGCATTGAAGCACTAGGCTTTGCCGGTCCCGATATCGATGCAGAAATTATTCTTATGGGTCAACGCCTCTGGGATGAGCTTGGCCTTATAGGAGTCCGTCTAGAGATTAATTCTCTAGGGCAGGCTAATGAGCGTGCCGAGCATCGCGCTGCGCTAGTGATCTACTTTGAGAAACACAAAGCGCAATTAGATGAAGATTCACAGCGACGTCTGACTACTAATCCATTGCGTATCCTGGACTCCAAGAATCCAGAGATGCAAGCATTGATTGAGGGCGCGCCAAAGTTATTAGACTTCTTGGGGGTAGAGTCACTCAAGCATTTCAACGCAGTGCAGGATTTACTCAAATCAAACAATATTCCTTGCAAGATTAACCCGCGCCTAGTGCGTGGCTTGGATTATTACAACCTCACAGTATTTGAGTGGGTGACGGATGAACTGGGTGCACAGGGCACTATTGCTGGCGGTGGTCGTTACGATCCCTTAATTGAGCGCATGGGTGGTAAAGCAGCTCCAGCGTGTGGTTGGGCGATGGGTATGGAACGGGTTCTCGAACTCATGAAGGTTTCAGGCTCATTGCCGGAACCCCAAGCGCAGTGCGATATTTTCGTACTGCATCAGGGCGGTGAAACCTTAACTGCTGCCATGATCATTGCTGAGCGTTTACGTAGCGCCGGTATCGATACCATCCTTTTTTGCCCTCCCGATGGCCAATCTGCCAGCTTTAAGTCCCAAATGAAGAAAGCGGATGCTAGTGGGGCAACCTTTGCAGTCATTATTGGCCCAGACGAATTAGCCAAGAATGAGGCTCAGATCAAAGACTTGCGAGCGAGTGGCGAGCAAAAGTCCGTGCCTTTAGATGGGGTACTAGAAGCTGTAATTGATGCTCTAGTAGGCGCCTCCGAATAGAATGTGTCTCATAGTCGACTTAATCAGCAATACATTACTTATAAATTAGCTTGGATTGACATGCCTTTAGATCTAGAAGAACAAGAACAGTTAGACCAATTCAAAGCATTTTGGCAAAAGTACAAGAATCTCATTACTGGGGTTCTGACAGTCGCTTTGTTTGCCTATGCTGCTTATAGTGGTTATCAATGGTGGCGTAATAGCCAAGCACTTGAAGCTTCTAAACTCTATGAAACGATGGTTGGCGCAATCGCCAAAGGGGATAAGGATCAGACCTTGCGTGCTGCCGATGATTTGCAAAAGCAATTTTCCAGTACGCCCTATGCATCGATGTCTAGCTTAGTTGCTGCGAGAATTGCTTCTGATGCAGGCGATAGCGCTAAAGCACTAGACTATTTACGTTGGGCTGCCAAGAATGCTTCTAACGATGGTTATTTGGCTTTAGCTAAGTTACGTCTGGTTACCCAGTTGATCGAGCAAGGTTCCGAAAAAGATTTTGCAGAAGCAGATCAAATCCTGAAAGAGACTCCGGTCGCAGGATTTGAGGCTTTATGGCTCGAGCGACGCGGCGATTGGTATTTGGCGCAGAAGAAAAATGCGGAAGCAAAAGCAAGTTACCAAGAGGCCTGGAAGAAATTAGACCAAGCAAAAGAATTTCCTGAAGAAGCTCGCCGTCTATT
>CAIMPQ010000192.1 GCA_903843315.1 uncultured beta proteobacterium | reverse complement strand
TTCTGGAAATCATCGCATTAAGATCCCCGCCATACTGCCAGCGAATAATTGCTGTTCCACCTATACCCGATGCAACAATAATTATGGTTTTATACTTTTTTGATTTAATTAGCTGATCCGCTAATGGAGTTATAAATTCTCCATATTGATTTGTTGCTCCAAGCAGAGGCGAGGCTGCCACATAGCATTTACCATCGAAATAATTAATTACCGACTCTGGATATTTGGTAGTAAATTTTTGTGAAGCGTGATTTGCAGAAAGCGATTGACCTATCACTAAAATTACCGCAGTTGACTTATTTTGAATGGGGCATGAGATTTCTTGCTTTCCTTCAATATAAGTAAGCCTACCCAGAGAATCAAATTCTTGAGAAATGGCACATAGACTATATAAGGACGTCATAATAAAAATGAAGAATAAATTCATCTTAAATATTGTCGGGTGGTAGCGGATATTCAATTTCAAGATGACCCCTTGAAAATTTTTTCATCGTGATTTCGATCCATTTCAATTACACGCTCAGGTATTTCCCAGATGATGAGTTTGGGTGGCGTATCTTTAAAGGCTGGACTAGCAAAATAGGCATTTGCTGAACCAGCGAAGTCTCCACCATCAAGAGCAAAATTACCGATCTTGGTATTTAGCTGCATTTCTAAATAGGGGGTAAATTCCGATGTTCTGGAGAAGGATGTACCTATTAATACAATATTGGGTAAGTTGGCATCCCCAAATAAGTCATCCATCTTTTTGGACGGCGCTTTAGAGGGTATAGGTTCAGATCTAAAGCTACTATGCCTAGCAGACTCTGGCATGGGCTGAAGACTTGTTGGCAACCAATCAATCCCCGCTAATTTCACCAAATCACCCAGGCGTATTTTATCGACTTGAGTAACAATCTGGGTCGATTGCGCTGGAGAGGGCGTAATTTTGAGGGCTTTAATGCTTTTAGCGACAGCCTTTGCGGCAATTTCTGCGCCTGGTTCAGACCAATGTGTATCTGTGCGAAAAAAGGGTGTGAGGCCACCCAGTTTGGCGTTATTGATGGGCTCCGTTAAATTTATGACATGAATTTCATTGTGAGTAAGTTGTTTTTCAAAATCATTCACTCTAGTTGAAAATGCTGCGCCGCGATGTTGCGATCCTAAATACTCTGATTCAATGCGCGATTTGTCAGGCACCAGAACAATAAGCAGTTCAATTCCCTGGTTAGCTAGCTGATGTCCAACTTCAATTATCTCTTTAACCCTATATTCTGTATTTAGTGCTCGGCTCTGGTGCACTACTAGTTCGTCATTTAAAAATAGCCAGTCGTTTTTCCCTTCTCGAACTCGTGGCCCCAAATCACGTGTAATTAGCCAACTTAAGCCACGCTCAAACTTCGCTGCGTTATCCGGACAAGGGGCATTTTCTAGGGACTTAGCAATTCCAGAAGACACATCTCCATTGAGAAATGTAGAGCAGGATGCCTATTTAGAAATTAAATTGAGGTTTTGACTAACCAGTGCATAGCCAGTGGTGACGATACCTCCAATCAGAAAGAGAGAAAAGCAAATGCCGGCAAATGGACTGGTGATTCTATCAAGCTGTGTAATTGGCCTAGGCTCTGAATCGGGATGATGGGATATTTTTTTCATTAGAACTGAAAATAGAGAAAAGGAACGGCTCCACGACTTGCAATGAGAGCAAAAGAGAGTAGGAATCCGATAACTGGCCAACTAGCTCCAGAAGCAACCACCAGGGGGTTGATGTGACGATTAACATAAGGGGTCAAAAGTGGCGCAAGGATACAAGCAATTCCAAGACAAGCAGCGAGCCAATGGACTGGTCTAATTAAACTGAGCATGGCATTACTGAGGTTAAAGGAATCAAATCCATTCATTCCTAATTGACTGGTATACATGCGTAAGGCTTCATCAAATGTATGGGATCTAAAAATAGTCCATGCCAAAAAGACAAAGAGCAGTGTTAGTACTCTAGAAACAGTAATGGGGATCTTTGGCAGACCAGTTTGAGCCCAAATACGAGCAATACA
>CAIMPQ010000191.1 GCA_903843315.1 uncultured beta proteobacterium | reverse complement strand
CTCCAAATAGAGAAAATGCCTGCACATTTTTTTCAAGCAGTACAAGCGCTCTATCTAGCGGCTGATACCTTTAATCCTACTGCGCTTGCTGTCGCATGTGGAAGTCTGTCGATCATTATTTTCTGGCGCCTCTTTCAAAAGCACCTAGGGTTTTTGCATCATATTCCGGGAACCGTGATTGCGATGATCTTTGCTACAGTTTTCACAAGCTTATTGGATTTACCCATAGATACTATCGGTAGTCGATTTGGCGGCATCCCTTCTTCCTTACCTAGTTTTGAGTGGATACCGGTAAGTTGGAGTACCGCGCAATATATGGTGACGCCTGCCCTTACCCTCGCCTTGTTAGGGGCAATTGAGTCCTTGCTTTGCGCCCGTATTGCTGATGGATTAATTCATGATCGCCATGATTCCAATCAAGAACTGATGGCTCAAGGTTTTGCAAATATCGTCACCCCCTTCTTTGGTGGGATGCCAGCAACTGGCACCATTGCACGCACAGTCACTAATGTAGAGAGTGGAGCGAGCACTCCTATTGCCGGAATAGTCCATGCGCTTACTTTATTAGCCATTGTATTATTTGCGGCGCCTCTCGCTAAAAATATTCCCTTGGCAAGTCTGGCGGCGATCTTGATGTATGTTGCTTGGAATATGGGTGAGTGGAAAAAGTTTATCGATATTAAACAATTCCGCTTACCGTATCGCATCACTATCTTGAGTGTTTTTCTACTGACTGTGATCTTGGATCTCACGGTTGCTGTACAGGTAGGTCTACTCTTGGCCTTTATTACTTTTATTTACCGCATCTCCAGCCTTTCTCGCTGCGAAATTGCAGAAGCAAATATTTACCCAGCACTGAACAATCTCCAGGGGCGAATTGATGCCTACCGAATTTATGGTGCCATATTTTTTGGTGCAGTCAAACTCTTAGAAAAAATTGAAGAGAACTTACCGTCTCAAACTTTGCTACTCGATCTGAAGAATGTGATTTATGTCGACAGCTCTGGTATGGACACCATTTCTGAGTTGGCTCATCTTTGTAAAGTTCGAAATATCAAATTAATTATTTGTGGCTTAGACCATCAGCCCTATGAAATGGCAGGGCGCAGTGGTTTCCTCGAAAAATTACCGCAAGACTGTCTCTACCCCGACCTGATCTCCGGAATAAAAGCGGCAACTGCCTCTTAACTCTTTAAGAAATACAGAATCCGCCTTTTAGCAATGCGTCGGGCAATACCCATGCGCGATACAAACCAAAGCCGCCGGCTGTAAAAAGCAATGCGGCAGCTAAATAACGCACCCAAACGTAATGTCCAAATTGAGTGAGTGCCGCAGAAAATCTAGAGATCAATAAAAGATTTGGCAAAGTACCTAGGCCAAAGGCCAACATCAGTGCTGCTCCGGTTACTACATCGCCAGATAAAAATGCGAGCGGCAACACGCTATAGACCAAACCACAAGGAACCAAACCCCAAAGCATGCCGCTAAACCAGCGGGAAGGTCCACGAGCCATGTGGCCCAAATACTTAGACCAATATCCTGCAATTTTGGTGCTTAACCATTTCCCCCCAAGTAACCCTTCGGATTTACCCAGCCTTAACAGTCGCCAGCCCATCAAAATGAGGATGAGGGAGGTAACAGCAAATAAGGGACGTTGGATGGGAACCAGGTTTTGTTGCCAAACTACGACCCCCACAAAGGCAGCAATTGCCCCTAATAGGACATAACTGGTAATACGGCCTAAATGCATCACTAATTGGTGGTAAAAAAGCTCTGTTTTGGGCCTTAAAGGGCGCTCCAGGGCATTTGAACGCTCTATGGCAGCAGCTATACCGCCGCACATCAGGGCACAGTGCCAGCCGCTAACTAAAGCCCCCAGAAATACCGCCAAGAGTAAGCCAGTAGTTAACATTGCCTGGATAAAAAATAGGTAAAAGCGCTGATATTCATCCTAATAGAATAAACTGCTCCCATACAACTATCTCAATATGAATTACAAACCTACCGACTCCCCTACCAGCAAATGCTCAGTCTGCGTACTGGGTCAGTTTTGCCTTCCAGTAGGCCTCAATAGCAGTGAAGTGTCACAAATAGATACCCTCGTAAAAGAGCGAGTCCACCTGCAAAAGGGAGAGAGTCTGTATCGCCATGGTGACCCTTTAACTTCAGTCTATAGCGTGCGCTTTGGCACACTCAAAACTGAATACTGTCTACAAGACGGTCGGCAACAAGTCATTGGATTTCATTTGCCGGGAGAAATATTAGGACTTGATGGAATTGGTGATGGCCACTATCAATCAGATGCCATTGCTCTGGAAGAAAGTGAAGTTTGCATTATTCGCTACGATGCCTTTGAAGATTTAGCGCGCCAGATTCCGGTTCTACAAAATCAGTTCCATAAGATCATGAGTCGGGAGCTGACACAAGATCAACGGCACCTACTCTCTCTTGGCACTATGCGTGCCGAAGAAAGATTGGCAGCATTCCTATTGAGCCTATCGCAGCGCTTGGCTGCTCGCGGTTACCTCAATAATGAATTTGATTTGCGAATGAGCCGCGTAGAAATCGGCAGCTACTTAGGCATTCAGATTGAAACAGTGAGCCGCATGCTCTCACGCTTCGCAGAATCAGGCCTGATTCAGATTAAGCAACGTCATATTAAGTTGATTGATATGAATGGTCTATACGAGCTAGCCAGCATCCCAAATCCTGACAGGCATGCCTGCGATATAGAAGCGCCAAACAAACAGCCTTAAATTAAACCGCGGTCGATCTCTTTACTATCGGGCGCTTCAATGCCAGGCAGGATGTAGGCGGTTAATGCGCTAGATACTGCACAGAAGGTCCAAATCACAAAGAAGCCAATGGTGTAAATACCCTCATCTGAAATTTCAGGATGGTACCCAAAGAACAACAGGTCTTGCGGATGAATCACCGTAAATAACAAGCCTACACCCATGCCAGCTACTAAAAATGATGGCCACAAAATCCAAATCAGGAGGCGGTATTTCATTTTGGTGCCTGCGCTTCTTTGATCTGCTCAACTTTGAGACCTTGCTTCGTTACACCATCTCGTAAAGGTTTGTCAGCATGTAGATTGATTGCTAAATAAATGGTAATGATGCAGCCAATCATCGCTACGGCTGGGCCACTGATCAATAACCATGGCCACATCTGCTTCCACCAAGGTTTGTTAATTTGCTGTTCTGTCATATGCATCCTCTCCACTGCTTACCATCTTAACGGGGAATAATAAAACTCGATTTTTCATTGCGAGTTCTCGTGATTGAACGGTCCCCATCGAGCTCTTGCGCCGTAACATCAAAATAAATTGGGTAATTTCCAGAATCATTTTGACCAATAGTAGTGCTCACTTTGACTGGTAGCAACTGGTTGCTAGCCGGAGCAACATCAATCATCGTAATTTCTTTGCCTTGTGAGTTTAGGATCTTCAGATCATCTAAGCCGGTAGCTTTTACCTGCACCTTCATGGAGTGCTCAGAGGCATTCATAATTTGAATACGATAGATATTTTCAATTCGCACCCCCTCAACCTCGCGCGCCATAGCGCCACGATCACGCATGATATCTACCCGCAATGGGTTCCGAGTAAGCAAAGAAACTAAGAACGCAGAAGCCAGCACGGTAATGAACGCTGCGTAAATCAAAACCCTGGGGCGCAGGATATGGCGAATGGCACTTTGATTGGACTCTTGATCTTCAATAGCACGTTCGGTTGTATAGCGAATCAATCCTTTTGGATAATCCACCTTTTCCATTACCTGATCGCAGGCATCAAT
>CAIMPQ010000190.1 GCA_903843315.1 uncultured beta proteobacterium | reverse complement strand
TACAAGAAAGCAGGCGTCATTTTGAATCTCATTAGTGATAAGCCAACCCTGCAGCAATCCTTATTTGAGGATATCGAAAGCAAAGGCAAGTCAGCGCATCTGATGAAAGCCATGGACGACATCAATACGCGCTTTGGTAATGCAGCCATTCGATCGGCCGCCGCAGGAACCAATAGCAGCAAGCAAGATTGGCAAATGAGATCAGGTAATAAGTCACCGAATTACACCACCCAGTGGGATGAGTTACCGGTGGCTAGATAAGTAATTGAGGCGGCAAGAAATAAAGCAAGAAGCAAAAAATGAAACAAAACATCAGCAACATATCAACAACGCATCAAGGAGAAGCAAATGGACTTACTAAACAACTTTAATGGAATCTCTCTCGCGGTGATTATGGTTCTGTCTTACTGCGCAGTGTTGAAAAACACTAAGCGTCACGAAAATGAAACAAAGCAGGTATTTAATCGCAAGTATCAGTAAAAGCAGCAGGCCTGGAAGGGGGATAAGGAAATCACGGATTCCTTATTCCCTAGTAAAGGCGATTATTTAGCTTCTAAAGCTTTGCGCAGGTATTCAGACACATTGTCTTGGCGCAGCATCCATTGTTTGTAGTCTGATGGCATTTGGCTAATCAACTCACCCTTGTGTTTGCCAAAAGGCATCGTTGTCGGAATGCGTGCTTTTTCAGACATTTCCCATAAAGCATCTAAAGAGAGTGGGTGTAACTTGTCAATAATTTGCCCAACAATTTTAGAGCAGACCCAGACATCTGCTAAAGCGCTATGTGCATTACGCAGTTGCTCTCTAGCGGTCTCTCTTTCGAAGTGATACAGCAGGGCGCTTTGGGTATGGCTGTCTAATGCAGGCCACAGACTGCGCGCAAGTGCAAGCGTGCAAATACGTTTGACTTCAGGCTTACCAATCGCTACCCAATCAAAATCAATGTTGTGGCCAATGAGATATTTAGTCCCAGCTGGTAACCTAAATGAGCTGCTTGAGGGGCAATTGACCAGCTCTTCATCCATGATGTGGTGAGTCGCAAGTGCGCCTAGGCTAATCGGTTTACCAGGGTTGTAGCGCTGCACCCAAGGATTGCCTACTTCAAACGGATTCAGAGAGGTGACATCTAGTGAGGCAGCTTCAATAATGACAGCATCGTTTTTATCGGTTGCTTCAACATCAAAAATAATGGCTTGGGGCATAAGGTCTTTATTCGTTTTTATATGGGGACTATTGTGCACTTCTTTCTCACACCAAAATCAACCTTAATCCCCGTTATTTCAATGACTACCGTTCTACGCTGAACTCTTCTATATAGAAGTTCAGATTTGCGAGTTTCTATTGAGTGTTCCCACAAGCATCTGCAAATATTCAGAGTCTCGCTAGATGAGCGAACCATCCTCATTTTGCTAATTATTTGGATGATTTGGGGAATTTTCAGGATTCTGAAGATCTTCTGAATCTAGGGGGAGGGTGGATGAGCCTGACCCCCGGCACTGGCAGAAATTGGGTTTGGCTGCTTCGTTCCCGACCTGACCAGGTTATCCAACCCACCATGCGGGGAGGCCCATCCAATTCCATTTTAGCTTGTTAGAATGTAAGACATGACAGCATTGGCATTAGCCC
>CAIMPQ010000189.1 GCA_903843315.1 uncultured beta proteobacterium | reverse complement strand
GTCATTGGCATCGTAGAAGAATCATAATTGCGTTTTTCTGGATACATGAGCTCTTGTACTTTGCCATTACGCACTAATTCAAAGGTGCCACGCATCGCCTGATAGTTTGGACCTTGCGCTGGACCTACCCCCATCAAACGTATTTGGTAGCCACCTACAGTAACCGTATCGCCAGGAGCCATCCGTACGTCTTTTTCTTCTTGATAGGCGCCAACCATCGTTACGCCAATCACAAATACGGCAATCCCCATATGGCCTAACTGCATACCAATAAATGAACGGGTAGGCATTCCAACTTTACATTGGCGAATGATCTGCAAGACACCGGAAGCAATCACCCAAAATGCCAACAAAAAACCTAAAGCCGTCAAGATAGTAAATTCGCCCATCAAACTAGGAATGGCAATCGCTGCGATAAACGCCACTACTGCAGCAATCCACAGACGCTTTAATAAAGTCTTGAGATCCGTCGTTTTCCAACTTGCCCAGGGACCCACTGCCATCAAAAATAAAACGGGAACCATGATTGGAACAAATACTGCATTGAAGTAAGGGGGGCCTACAGAAATTTTTCCTAAGTTCAAAGCATCAATTAATAATGGATAAAGCGTGCCCAGCAGAACGGAGCCTGCAGCAACTACAAAGAAAACATTTCCCATCAAAATTAAGGTTTCACGCGAAAGCAATGAAAACTTGCCGCCTAAAGTACTCTTAGGAGCTCTTAAGGCATATAAGAATAATGAAGAGCCAACCACCAAAGAGAGTAGAAGCAAAATGAAGATGCCGCGACGTGGATCGGTTGCAAAGGCGTGAACTGAAGTTAATACACCGGAACGAACTAAAAAGGTTCCAAGCAAGGACATGGAAAAAGCCATGATGGCTAATAAGACTGTCCAGTTTTTAAAGCCACCACGCTTCTCAGTGACTACTAAAGAATGGATTAGCGCAGTGCCAATCAACCATGGCATGAAAGAAGCATTTTCTACTGGATCCCAGAACCACCAACCACCCCAACCCAGTTCGTAGTAAGCCCACCAAGAACCCAAAGCAATACCAAGGGTTAAAAAGATCCAGGCAGTAGTTGTCCAAGGACGTGACCAGCGCGCCCAAGCAGCATCTAACTTGCCAGAAAGTAAGGAGGCAATCGCAAAGGCAAAGGCAACCGAGAAACCTACATAACCCATATAGAGCATTGGTGGATGAAAGACCAAGCCGGGATCCTGCAATAATGGATTGAGTGAACGCCCATCTTGCGCAGCAGGTAAGAGACGTTCAAATGGATTGGAGGTGCCCAACACGAATAATAAGAGTCCAGTTGCTACGAGCCCCAAGACACCCAGAACACGTGCGACCATAAACTCATCCAAGGTTTTGGAAAGTTGCGCAACCGCAAAAGCCCAACCGGTTAACAAGAAAATCCATAACAAGAGGGATCCTTCATGACCACCCCACACTGCGCCTAAACGATAAACTGTAGGTAATTGTGAATTAGAGTGCTCAGCCACATAGAGCACTGAAAAATCATTCACGTAAAAACACCAAGCTAGCACACCAAAAGAAATGGCTAATAACAAAAAGGAGATTTGCGTTGCTGGTCTAGCTAATACCAACCATTCACGTCTGCCTTGTTGCGCTCCGATTAATGGCAATACGCCCTGAATAATTGAAACGCACAGAGCCAAGATCAGGGCAAAGTGGCCAATTTCTGGAATCATGGAATATTCCATTATTTAGCCCCATTCTTTTGGGCTTGCTCTAAAGCATGTTTTGCTTCAGGAGGCATGTAGTTTTCATCATGCTTAGCCAAAACTTCACTAGCAATGAACTGTCCATTGGCATCTAACTTGCCTTGCACAACAGCGCCCTTACCTTCTTTAAATAAATCAGGAAGAATGCCTTTATAGGCAACAGCAATCTCTTTCACCATATCGGTGATGATGAAATGCACGACCAACTCATCGCGCCTTAATGACCCATCTTTAACCATGCCGCCAATGCGGAATGTTTGACCTTGAGGGGCCTTACCTGCAGCCACTTCACTCGGAGTGACATAAAGGGCAATATTGCTATTGAGGGCATTAAGAATGAATACTGCTGCAATCGCTAACGTTGCGAGAGCGCCAATAATGATTAGCGCCCGTTTGTGTCTTGGCTTCACTTCATTCCTTCTTTATCGAATTTCTCAGCACGAATCTCACGCTT
>CAIMPQ010000188.1 GCA_903843315.1 uncultured beta proteobacterium | reverse complement strand
TGTAGTTGTTATTTGATTTCAACTGGTACGCGGGGCGCCACTGCACAAAGTAGTTCATAGCCAATGGTATGGCTCATTTGCGCAACTGTATCAACCGGAATGCGATCGCCCCACAACTCTACAACGCTACCAATCCGTGCCTGAGGTGCATTCCGTAAATCGATCGTTAACATATCCATTGATACACGTCCTACGATTGGACAAATCATTCCTGTGCCAGTTTGGCTGGCATTATTAACCCATACAGGCGTGCCATCTTTAGCATGACGAGGATAGCCATCCGCATAGCCACAAGCAACTACCCCAATGCGCATCGATTCTAGAGCCTCATAGCGACCGCCATAACCAATTCGATCGCCTTTTTGTAATTCCTGAATATCAATAATTTCACTATGAAGCTGCATTACTGCACGCAGGTGTGCATGCTCGATATCTGCATACAGGCCTGATGGGGATGCCCCATACAGCATGATTCCGGGTCTAACCCAGTCACCCAAGGCATTACGATGCCAAAGGATGGCTGCAGAATTTGCTAAAGAGGTGGAACCCTCGAGCCCCTCAATAGCATCATTGAAAACTTCTAATTGACTGCCTACAGAGGGCTGTTGATCCACTTGATCGGCGTTGGCAAAGTGGGTCATGTGATGCATGCGATATCCAGCAGCATGTAGTCGATGGAAAGCCGTTCGATAGTCTTTAGGTTTAAATCCGAGGCGATTCATACCCGAATTCATTTTCAAAAAAACATTAATGGGCTTATGGGCATTAAAGGTCTCAAGCCATGCGACTTGGGCATCACAGTGAACCACCAGATCACAAGATAAGTCCTGCACTAAAGGAAGTTCATTTTCGTGGAATAAACCCTCTAAAAGCAGAATACGGCCCTTCCAGCCATGTTCTCTTAGCCATACAGCATCCTGTATATCTAAGAGCGCAAACCCATCAGTAGAACCCAATCCCTTGAGAGCGGCATCAAAGGAATGGCCATATGCCCTAGCCTTGATGACAGACCAAATTTTGGATTCTGGAGCAAGCTCCCGAACTCGGTTTAAATTATGCTGAAAGGCCTCAGTATGAATAGATGCCAAAATTGGTCTATTTATCAAGCCGTTAGCTGATGCACCCATATTCACCCCTCCTTTCATGTTTTAATTGAAGTAATGACTAGATTGTACGAATGAACCGCAGCTTTTACATCATTATGGCGGCGCAATTTTTTTCGTCGCTTGCTGATAACGCCCTGCTGATTGCAGCAATCGCCCTCTTGGCCCAGCTCCATGCTCCGGCCTGGATGACGCCTTTGCTGAAATTATTCTTTGTATTGTCCTATGTAGTGCTTGCCGCCTTCGTAGGCGCCTTTGCGGACTCCCGTCCAAAAGGCAATGTCATGTTCATCACCAACACCATCAAATTTGTCGGCTGCATGGTGATGCTGTTCGGTAGTCACCCTTTATTAGCTTATGCAATCGTTGGTCTGGGTGCTGCAGCGTATTCTCCTGCTAAATATGGAATTTTGACGGAATTACTTCCCCCTGAAAAGTTGGTAGCAGCAAATGGCTGGATTGAAGGTTTAACGGTTGGCTCAATTATTTTAGGAACAGTTTTGGGTGGAGTCCTGATTAGCAACTCCGTATCCCAAAGCTTACTATCTTTAGATATGCCCACTTTCGAGACCGGAATTGATACCCCCGCAGAATCTGCCATTCTGATCATTATGATGATTTATGTAATAGCAGCACTCATTAATTTGAAGATTCCAGATACCGGCGCTCGCTATGTTTCTCAAAAAACCAATCCCATCGAATTGGTGAAGGACTTCGCAGTTTGCTTCAAGACTTTATGGAATGACCGTTTGGGTCAAATTTCATTAGCAGTAACCACTTTGTTCTGGGGTGCAGGTGCAACCCTGCAGTTCATCGTGATTAAGTGGGCACAAACTGCACTCCATATGAATTTATCGCAAGGCGCTATTCTCCAGGCAGTATCGGCGGTAGGTGTTGCGGGAGGTGCTGTATACGCGGCATGGCGCATACCTCTACGCAAATCTTTAAATGTTCTACCTTATGGCATTGCCATGGGCTTAGTAGTCTGCGTAATGGCCGTCTATAACTCAGATATGCTGCCAGATATCAGCATTCTCACCATTGGGAAGATGCATATCACCCTCAATTTATTGCCTGCCTATTTCTTACTAATGTTGGTTGGCTGGTTGGCTGGTTACTTTGTAGTACCAATGAATGCCCTATTGCAGCATCGCGGTCATGTACTTATGTCTGCAGGTCATTCCATTGCAGTACAAAACTTTAACGAAAATATTTCCGTCTTAATGATGCTGGCAATTTATTCCTTACTCATTTGGCTCGACGCCTCTGTTACCTACGTCATTATTGGTTTTGGAGTGGCTGTCAGTACGATTATGTGGCTGGTAATAAAGCGTCATGCCAGAAATCAAGCTGAATATGATTCCATGCATCTCATCGGCGAACATAAACATTAATTCCGTTTAAGTTGTATCGTCTTTACTCTTAGCTAGCTGTTTTGAAGTACCGACTTCGCTAGCAAAAGATCCTGCCAAAGCAAGGCTTTATCTCTAGGCTTAGAAATGATTTGAGCTAAATCAAATGTGGCAATCACTGGTATCTCCTCGTCATTGCCAGTATTTAAAGCCAGGACAGTTTCACGTAATTGTGCCAAAACATCTCTTTCGCCGGTAATTTTCTGCGCAACCGGACCACCAAAAGCAAGCGCTACTAATGGCCTACCATTGTCTGGAGACGTGAGTTGACTTAAATTGTCTGTGGCACTTTTCCAGTTCCATTCTTGAGGGGTGAGGCCAAGTGTTCGAATCAGATTCTGAAACAAGATCTGCGCATCCCCTTGAGGTTGAGCGCCAAAAAACCACCAATTGCCTTGAGGCACGTGCTCTGTAATTTGAACTTCTACGGGGGCACTCTGCTTTACAACAACTGAAGCTTGTGTGGGCGTCAGGACTTCAGCAGATCCATCCCTGGAACTCCATTCAGTAATGCCCATTTCTTTCAGAAAGATTGAATGCGTATTGCTCATGGCGCTAGCTTAATCGATTTCGCCATTACCACCGCATCTTCACGTCCGTCGTTCTCAGGGCTGGCTGGGTAATAATTCTTACGGATGCCAATTTGTTCGTAGCCCAGCTTTTGATATAAACGAATAGCAGCAGCATTAGACGGTCTGACTTCCAGAATAATTCGGGGAATATTTTGCTGTGCGGCTACACTTTCAATGGAGGCCATGATTCTTGACCCTAAACCAAACTTGCGCAATTTGGGCGACACCGTGATATTGAGTAGATGTAATTCGTCGACTGCTGGAAATAAAATGCAGTAGGCCCATAAGACTGTTGGATCTAAATACGATCCCTTAATGGCCTGATCTACTTGAGGACGAATGCAATAGGCCCAATGTCCTGCGGCCAATGAATCTGAGAAGTTTCCCCTAGTCCAGGGGTGTAAATGGGATACCGATTCAATTGCCAGGACTTCATCTAAATCCGCAACTTGCATCGGTAGAAAAGAAAGCTCAGCAATACCTTCAAGAGCTTGGGATTCTTGGGCTTCGGACATTATTTATAAGCCTCTTGGCGCTCTACAGTAGTTAAGGCAACCTTATTACGCACATACATCGGCTCAAGGTACCTTACATCACAGTGCCGTCCTTCATTCAATAACTGTCGTGCGCAATCTAATATTCCAAGGGCTGTGATATTCATATCAGGATCTAGTGATGCAGACGGAAGTAATGGGCTTGCATTGGCAAACAGTCTATCTCCATAAGCCTTGAGAGCGTTTCCAGCAAAAAATTCTGCTTTGCTTAAGTCAATCTCTTCAGGTTTTGATAAATGAATATCGCCTATTCGGATTGCCGATGGAGTACTTTGTGATGTTTCGTATTTAGCCCAATAAATTTCATCCATACGCGCATCAATCGCTATGACGAAGTTCTTGGCTTGCGATTTTTTAAACGCAGTTGTATGGATTGTTTGTGATGCAATAGCATCTAGACTAGTAACGGGCAAGATTGGTAATTCGCATGAAACAGCCAATCCTTGGACCACCGCTACACCAAGTCTTACTCCAGTAAAAGCACCTGGCCCAATTCCTACTGCGATTGCTGCGAGATCTTTCAGCGTGAGATTTGCCTCTTTCAAGAGCTCTTCTACCCAGGGCAATACAAGCTGGCTAGCGCCAGCCGATACCAACTCATGTCGGAATAGAGGTATAGCATCACCCAAAGATAAAGCCACCGAACACCAAGCTGTTGAGGTGTCGATGGCTAATATATGTTTCAAATCGAACTCGTTTTAATTTGCTTGTAAAGCCAAATTATGAACCCAATCCAGCAATCACTTCAGGAGGTGCTTGAACCAACTCAATTAAAACGCCTTCCCCACTAATGGGGAACTCTTCGTTACCCTTGGGGTGGACAAAGGTAATGTCATATCCAGCCGCTCCTTTACGTATGCCACCAGGCGCAAAACGAAGGCCATTAGCAGTCAACCAATCAACCGCCTTAGGTAAGTCATCAACCCAGAGCCCAATGTGATTCAAAGGGGTTTGATGAACTGCAGGCTTCTTCTCAATATCGACCGGCTGCATCAGATCTACCTCAATCTCATGTACCCCTATTCCAATAGCGCAAATATCTTCGTCGACGTTTTCACGTTCAGAAACAAAAGTGCTTTTGTATTCAAAGCCAAGCATGTCAACCCAAAGTGTTTTTAGGCGGTCTTTATTTTCACAGCCAATAGCGATTTGTTGAATGCCAAGAATTTTGAATGGCTTTGCAGTCATATCTGATATTCCTTATTCAAAACGAATGATTAACTGATCAACTGCCAAACTATCACCCTCTTTTGCGCAAATCTCTGCAACCACACCATCTTGCATTGCAGAAAGGGTGTTTTCCATCTTCATTGCTTCGATAGACGCCAGTTTTTGTCCCGCAGTAACCGCTTCACCAACCTTCACTGCGATCTTGGTTAGGAGTCCTGGCATTGGAGACATCACCAACTTAGAGGTGTCTGGTGGAAGCTTCACTGGCATACGACGTTGCAGCTCAGCTCCTAATGGGCTGAGCACCATGCATTCGTAATGAGCGCCGTCCAACACCAAGATGAACTTAACCCCCCGCCTTTCAACCTGCGCAGTAATTTTGCTAGCGCGGTTAATCGTGGCATGTAGACAAATTTGTCCTGGGCGCCAATTACTTTCGATGTCATAGCGACTGACACCATCTACATCATCGATATAGACTGAATAGATGCCATCTTTAAGCTCAATGCGAACTGGCTCCTCACGTGGATCATTCATCGATCCTGATTGAGCACCAGTAACAACTACAAACTTTTTAGCGATTACCATCTCGTGACCAACTAATTGGCCATCGATCATCTTGATATGTTCTAAATAGCGATAGCGCATGAATGCGGCTAGCGCAGCTAAACGCTTAGGGTCAGCCGGCTGTACTGAGTCTTTCTTAAAGCCTTCTGGATATTCTTCGGCAATAAAGCCAGTTGTGAAATCCCCACTTACAAAGCGTGGATGCTGTAATAAGGCGGCCTGGAAAGGAATATTTGAATGAATGCCACGAATCACAAAATTATTCAATGCGGCACGCATTTTCTCGATTGCCTCACTACGATCTTTACCATGAACAATCAATTTTGCAATCATGGAGTCATAGAACATCGGAATTTCACCACCCTCGTACACTCCAGTATCTACCCGCACACCATTTTCAGACTCTGGTGGGCGGTATTTAACCAGACGTCCGGTAGAAGGCAGGAAGTTACGAAATGGATCATCGGCATTAATACGGCATTCCATTGACCAGCCATCGAGCTTCACATCTTCTTGTTTAAATGCTAGCTTTTCGCCAGCAGCTACCCGAATCATTTGCTCTACTAAATCAAGGCCGGTGATGCTTTCCGTTACTGGATGCTCAACCTGTAGACGGGTATTCATCTCAAGGAAGTAGAAAGACTTATCTTTGCCGACCACAAATTCCACGGTACCGGCAGATTGATAATTCACCGCCTTGGCCAAGGCCACAGCCTGTTCACCCATTGCTTTACGAGTAACAGGATCAATAAATGGCGATGGTGCTTCTTCAATCACCTTTTGGTGACGGCGTTGAATAGAGCAGTCGCGCTCGTTGAGGTAAACCACGTTTCCTTGTGAATCCCCGAGAACTTGAATTTCAATATGGCGTGGGCCCTCCACAAATTTCTCAATGAAGATACGGTCATCACCAAAGCTATTCATCGCCTCAGTTTTACAAGCTACAAAACCTTCAGCCGCTTCCTTGTCATTAAAAGCAACGCGTAAACCTTTGCCGCCGCCGCCAGCCGAAGCTTTGATCATGACTGGATAACCGATGCCTTGAGCAATTTTGACTGCTTCTTCAGTGGTTGCAATAGCTTCGTTATGCCCTGGAATAGTATTTACATTCGCCGCTAAGGCCAGCTTTTTAGAGGCAATTTTGTCACCCATCGCTGCAATAGATTGGTATTTAGGGCCAATGAAAACTATCCCCTCTTCTTCGCAACGCTTGGCAAACTGCTCGTTCTCGGACAAGAATCCATAACCTGGGTGAACCGCCTCAGCACCTGTATCTTTACAGGCTTGAATGATGCGGTCCATGACTAGATAAGACTCACGTGAGGGTGCCGGCCCAATACATACCGCTTCATCAGCGAGTTGCACATGACGCGCCTCTTTATCTGCCTCTGAGTAGACGGCAACCGTCTTAATACCCATCTTCTTGGCAGTCTTCATCACGCGGCAAGCGATCTCGCCCCGGTTAGCAATCAGAATTTTCTTAAACATTTTCGTAGTCATAATTTGTCAGCGCCTTTACAGAGGAATATTGCCGTGTTTACGCGCAGGATTCTTGATGTCTTTGTCTTTTAGCATCGCTAATGAACGTGCAATACGTTTACGTGTTTCGTGAGGCAGGATTACATCGTCGATATAGCCACGACGACCCGCTACAAATGGGTTAGCAAACTTCGTCTTGTACTCAGCTTCACGGGCAGTAATTTTTTCTGGGTCCGATTTTTCTTCACGGAAGATAATTTCTACTGCTCCTTTTGGCCCCATCACAGCGATCTCTGCAGATGGCCAAGCAAAGTTCACATCACCACGCAAATGCTTAGAGGCCATCACGTCATAGGCGCCACCGTAGGCTTTACGCGTAATCAAGGTGACTTTGGGCACTGTGCAATCAGCATAGGCATACAGCAATTTCGCACCATGCTTAATAATGCCGCCGTATTCTTGTGCAGTTCCTGGCATAAAGCCTGGAACGTCAACCAAGGTCACCACAGGGATGTTGAAGGCGTCACAGAAGCGTACAAAACGAGCGGCTTTTATAGAGGCCTTAATGTCTAAACAACCTGCCAAAATCAACGGTTGGTTAGCAACGATCCCTATCGATCTGCCTTCCATGCGGGCAAAGCCAATCACAATATTTTTTGCGTAATCAGGCTGCAATTCAAAGAATTCACCATCATCTACAATTTTTTCAATCAACTCTTTCATATCGTAAGGTTGATTTGGGTTCGCAGGGACTAAAGTATCCAATGAGAAATCAGGCTCTTCATTACGATTGGCGCCTTTGATTAATGGTGGTTTTTCGCGATTAGACAGAGGCAGGTAGTTAAAGAAGCGGCGCAACATCATGATTGCATCAACATCATTCTCGAATGCCAAGTCGCAAACCCCAGA
Source organism: uncultured beta proteobacterium (assembly GCA_903843315.1). Lineage (GTDB taxonomy): Bacteria > Pseudomonadota > Gammaproteobacteria > Burkholderiales > Burkholderiaceae > Polynucleobacter. The sequence goes on along the minus strand of CAIMPQ010000188.1, from coordinate 18,133 downwards.
TACGGTTGAGTGCGTGACCGCTCCACCCAACTCTTCAGCAGTGATGTCCTCATGAGTAACCGTCTTCACGACTTCAGGGCCGGTAACAAACATATATGAACTGTCCTTCACCATAAAGATGAAGTCAGTCAATGCAGGTGAGTACACGGCACCACCAGCTGATGGACCCATGATCAAAGAAATTTGTGGAATGACACCAGAAGCAGTGACATTGCGCTGGAAAATTTCCGCATAGCCGCCAAGGGATGCTACACCCTCTTGAATACGGGCACCACCGGAGTCATTTAAGCCAATCACTGGGGCGCCTACTTTAAGCGCTTGATCCATGATCTTGCAGATCTTTTCGGCATGAGCTTCAGATAGGGATCCTCCCAAAACTGTAAAGTCCTGTGAGAAAACGAAGACCAAACGACCGTTAATCATTCCGTAACCGGTTACTACGCCATCACCCGGAACGGTTTGTTCGGCCATACCAAAATCGTGGCAACGATGTTCAACAAACATATCCCATTCTTCAAAAGTGCCTGCGTCAAGCAGTAGCTCTATACGCTCACGGGCAGTTAACTTACCCTTCGCATGTTGAGCTTGAATACGCTTTTGCCCACCGCCTAATCGGGCAAGCTCGCGCTTCGCTTCCAGTTGTTGAATGATTTCCTTCATTTCCTGCTCCTTAGAAAAATTCATGCCCCATGGACTCCAGTAAGCGTCTTGCCGCTACTGAAGCTGCCATGGTTCCCTGATTTACCTGTGCACTTAAGATTGGTAAGAGTTCCTGTACTGCCAAATTGTTACGAAATGCATTCTTTAAGCCAGCATCGATGCGATCCCACATCCATGCGCCTGATTGTTGTTTGCGACGAGAATCAAATTTGCCATTTGCTCGTTGAAGTTTTTCAAAATGAGCCACTTTCTCCCATAGCTCTGGGACGCCTTTGCCTTCGAGCGCGCTGAGGGCCATGACTGTGGGATGCCAAAATTCTTGATCATGTGAGGCATGATCCGGATTTCCTTGGAAACCCAATAGGCGTAAAGAGCTGGTGATAAATAATTGCGCACGCATGGCGGCATCGGGATCGATATCTACTTTGTTGATTGCGATCAGATCTGCAATCTCCATCACGCCTTTTTTGATGGCCTGTAAATCATCCCCAGCATTTGGCAATTGCAATAACAAGAACATATCTGTCATACCTGCTACAGCAATTTCGCTTTGCCCTACTCCAACTGTTTCAACGATGATGATGTCAAATCCAGCAGCTTCAGCCACCAACATCGCCTCACGCGTCTTCTCAGCGACGCCTCCTAGAGTGCCAGATGAAGGGCTTGGTCTAATAAAGGCGTCCTCTAAAACAGAAAGGCGCTCCATGCGGGTTTTATCACCGAGAATCGAACCACCAGAAAGACTGGAGGATGGATCGATCGCCAGCACAGCAACACGATGGCCCTTGGCTATGAGATAAAGACCCAATGTTTCGATTAAGGTGGATTTACCTACCCCTGGTACACCTGAAATTCCAAGGCGAAAAGATTTGCCTGTCTTTGGTAATAAGGTATTGAGCACCTCGTCAGCGCGCTTGCGATGATCCAGGCGAGTGGACTCTAGCAAGGTGATGATCTTCGCCAATGCCCGCCGCTGTAAAAGCGATGGTGCGCCCGTGAGATCACTCACTAAAGCCTGATCAGCAGATTCGAGCATGCTCTCTCTATTCCGAATTAGGCTGGTTTGATGGACTTACGAATTTGCTCAAGCACATCCTTAGCTGAAGCAGGAATTGGTGTGCCTGGGCCATAAATCCCCTTCACTCCGGCTTCGTAGAGGAAGTCGTAATCCTGTCTTGGAATCACCCCTCCAACGAACACAATGATGTCATCTGAGCCTTGCTTTTTCAATTCTGCAATGATGGCAGGAACCAATGTTTTATGGCCGGCAGCTAGGGTTGAAACACCCAAGGCATGAACGTCATTCTCAATCGCTTGTCGTGCACACTCTTCAGGCGTCTGAAACAAAGGTCCAATATCAACGTCAAAGCCTAAATCGGCATAAGCAGTAGCAACTACCTTAGCGCCACGGTCATGGCCATCTTGGCCAAGCTTAGCAATCATGACGCGTGGACGACGTCCAAAGTCTTTTGCAAAGTCAGCAATTTCTACTTTGAGTTTTTCCCAGCCCTCGGCTGAGTCATAGGCAGCTGCATACACACCGGTCACCTTTTGAGTATCGGCGCGATGGCGCCCGTAAACTTTCTCTAATGCATCAGAAACTTCGCCAACGGTTGCCCGTAAACGCATGGCGTTTACTGCCAATTCCAACAAATTACCCGTGTTGTCTTCGGCAGCCTTAGTCAAAGCTTCTAATGCGGCTTCTACTTTCTTGGTATCGCGTTTTGCTTTAATTTCCTTTAAGAGGGCGACCTGTCCTTCACGTACACGATCGTTATCAATCATGAGTACGTCAACCAAGTCCTCTTTATCAAGCCTGTACTTATTCACACCAACGATGACATCAGAGCCTGAGTCAATCTTGGCTTGCTTTTCAGCAGCTGAAGCTTCAATCTTCAACTTAGCCCAACCACTTTCAACCGCCTTTGTCATGCCACCCATGGCATCAACTTCCTGAATGATTTCCCAGGCCTTGTCAGCCATCTCTTGCGTGAGGTTCTCCATCATGTAAGAACCGGCCCAAGGATCGATCACGCTAGTGATATGGGTTTCTTCTTGAAGAATTAACTGGGTATTACGAGCGATCCGACTGGAAAACTCGGAAGGCAATGCAATTGCCTCGTCAAATGAGTTTGTATGCAATGACTGTGTGCCGCCAAATACCGCTGCCATCGCTTCAACGGTGGTTCTCACCACATTGTTGTATGGGTCTTGCTCAGTTAACGACCAGCCAGATGTTTGGCAATGGGTGCGCAACATCAAAGACTTTGGATTCTTTGGCTCGAAAGATTTCATGATGCGCCACCACAACAAGCGGGCCGCGCGTAATTTAGCTACTTCTAAGTAGAAGTTCATACCAATGGCAAAGAAGAAGGATAAGCGTCCTGCAAAGCCATCCACATCCAATCCTTTTGCAAGGGCTGTTTTGACATACTCTTTACCGTCAGCTAATGTAAATGCCAATTCCAGAACTTGATTGGCACCAGCCTCTTGCATGTGATAACCCGAAATAGAAATCGAGTTGAACTTGGGCATGTGTTTGGCAGTGTACTCAATGATGTCACCAATGATGCGAATAGATGGCTCTGGCGGGTAAATATAAGTATTGCGCACCATGAACTCTTTCAGAATGTCGTTCTGAATCGTTCCAGATAACTGCTCTTGCTTTACACCTTGCTCTTCACCGGCAACGATATAACCCGCTAATACGGGCAATACAGCGCCGTTCATCGTCATGGAAACTGATACTTTGTCCAATGGAATTTCGTCAAACAAGATCTTCATATCTTCAACCGAGTCGATTGCAACACCCGCTTTACCAACGTCACCAGTAACACGTGGATGATCGGAGTCATAACCGCGATGAGTAGCCAAATCAAATGCAACCGAAACACCTTGTCCACCAGCAGCTAATGCTTTGCGATAGAAGGCATTTGATTCTTGTGCAGTTGAAAAACCAGCGTATTGACGAATCGTCCAAGGACGAACGGAATACATCGTGGCTTGTGGTCCACGTACAAATGGCTCAAAACCTGGCAAGGTATTGATGTAATTCAATCCCTCAGTATCTGCAGCTGTGTAGAGGGCTTTCAGTTGAATGCCATCGGGTGTATTCCAACCCAATTTTTCAATATCACCATTTGGCGCTGATTTCTGTGCAGCCTTTTTCCAAGCTTCCAAGTTTGACTCTGGAAAGGCTGGCCACAAATTATTTGATGAACTTTTGTTTTCTGAACTCACAAAGTACTCCTGATTAATTTTGTTGCATTTCATCCAATGTGCCTCATTCTCCTTGACTATTTGGAATTTGTCTAGTTATCATGTATTCATAATTATGAATACAATACTGAATAATAGGCCCCTCTATGAAGACGTTGCAGATCGTCTTCGTGAACAGATATTTAGCAAACAACTCGCCCCTGGAAGCTGGTTAGACGAGCAAACCTTGGCTAAACAGTTTGGAATCAGTCGCACACCGATGCGTGAAGCCATTAAGGTATTGGCCTCTGAGGGTCTTGTAACCATCAAAATGCGTCGTGGGGCCTATGTGACAGAGGTGAATCGCGGGGATTTAGAGCAAATCTATACGGTTTTATCCCTTTTAGAAGGTCAGGCCGCTAAGGTAACAGCCACTAAAGCCAGTGAAGAAGAGTTAAATCTCTTGGACCACCTCCACCACCGTCTAGAAAAGGCAGCAGCCGACCGAGATATTGAGCAATTTTTTGAAATAAACGGGAAATTTCATGAATTAATCCAGGAAATTGCTGGGAATCGCTGGATGAACGGCGTGATTGCCGACTTACGCAAGGTGCTGAAATTACACCGCCGCAACTCTTTAACTAGTACTGGGCGTATTCAAAACTCCCTCATGGAGCATCGGGAAATCCTACGAGCCATCCTCAAGCGAGATGAGTTAGCCGCCCAGACTGCCATGCATAAGCACTGGGCACGTGGGCTTGAGGCTATTCGCTAATTAAATAACCTATAAATAATAAAGGCTTAGAAGATGATTCTAAGCCTTTATTTGAACTTGCTAATCGTAAATGGGCTATTTCTTAATTACGAAATTCCCTGGTAACGAAGCGATATAAGCACCAATATCTTGCATATCAGCATCAGAGAAAGCCAGTACTTGTGAACCCATGATGGCGTTATTGCGACCGTATTGGGCATTGCCATTACCTACTTTATATGCCTTCAAAGCGTAGTAAATGTAATCAGAATATTGTCCAGCAAGCTTAGGGTATACGGGAAGAATTGGTGCATTGAGTCCAGCGCCATGGCAAGAAGCACAATTGGCTTTCTCAACAAGGGCTTGGCCTTTATCTACGCTGGCAGCATTTGCCAAATTAGCAAGGCCAATGCTGGAGAGTAAAACTGCTGTAACTAGTGCGACTTTCATAAAAATGCCTCTAAATATCACTTCAATGGGTTGTTAGGTGAGCTGGCTGTTTGCGCAGCATAGTATTCGCCGAGATCAGCCATATCTTGATCAGAAAGACTGCCCGCAATGGCGCGCATTGTTGGATGCTTTCTTTCACCTTTTTTGTAGGCAGCTAAGGCGCTAGCAAGATAGGCGGCATTCTGGCCGCCCAACATCGGTACTTTGTATACCAGTGGGTAATCTGCACGATAGTCCGGAATGGAATGGCAACCAACACAAAGCCATACTTTAGGATTACCAGCGGCAGCATTACCTTTAACTTCATCAGCCTGAACCGCAAATCCGGCAAATGCCAAGCTAGCAGATACGACCAATTGAGGAAGAATGGAGAGTTTTTTCATAGAAATCAGTATTAATGAGTTTGATTTAAATCAATTTTGGAGAGTATAGCGGACAGATGCTTTCCTAACCAAGGTTTAGCCATTTCAGAGCCCAAAATCAGTGAAAACACTGAAAGATTGTCATCATTTACCTATACTGGAATGCCTAACTAATGACTTTTCCAGGTAAACCATATGAGTAAACCCGCTGCCCAATCCCAAGCGCGCTTTGATGGCAGTAGCAGCTATGTTGCTACCGATGATCTCAAATTGGCTGTCAATGCCGCCATGGTATTACAACGTCCTCTTCTCATTAAAGGTGAGCCAGGTACCGGCAAAACTATGTTGGCTGAAGAAGTTGCTGCCGCCCTTGGCATGCCACTGTTGCAATGGCATATCAAGTCGACTACTAAAGCACAACAAGGTTTGTATGAATACGATGCTGTCAGTCGTTTGCGCGATTCTCAGCTGGGCGATGAAAAAGTTAACGACATTCGCAATTACATTGTGAAGGGTGTTTTATGGCAGGCCTTTGAGGCCGATGAGCCCACCGTTTTATTAATTGATGAAATAGATAAAGCAGATATTGAATTTCCGAATGATCTTTTGCGTGAAATTGACCGCATGGAATTTTATGTCTATGAAACGCGTGAATTAATTAAAGCAAAACATCGCCCTTTAGTCATCATCACCTCAAACAATGAGAAAGAGTTGCCCGATGCTTTTTTACGTCGCTGCTTCTTTCATTACATTGCATTTCCGGATGCCGACACGATGCAGCGCATCGTGGATGTCCATCACCCCAAGATCAAACAAGATCTCCTTGACGCAGCCTTGAAGTCCTTCTATCAAATACGCTCCCTGCCTGGCCTGAAAAAGAAACCCTCCACTTCTGAGTTGATTGACTGGCTAAAGCTCTTGCTAGCAGAGGATATTCCTGCCCAAGCCCTTCACAGCCAAGAAGAAAAGATCGTGGTGCCACCGCTTCATGGCGCTTTACTTAAGAATGAGCAAGATGTACATCTCTTTGAGCGGCTGGTAATGATGAATCGCAATCATCGTTAGTACTTAAAGATTCAATTCCATGCTGATTCAATTCTTCTTACAGCTGAAAGAGGCCAAGGTGCCTGTTTCAGTCCGGGAGTTTTTAACTCTACTTGAAGCATTAAAGGCTGGAGTAATCAATCCATCAATTGATGAGTTTTATCAACTCTCCAGAATGACTTTAGTGAAAGACGAGCAATACTTTGATCGCTTCGATCAAGTGTTTGGCGCCTACTTCAATGGCGTAGAGCAAATCATTGCTCTCTCACCGGATATCCCACTGGATTGGCTTGAGAAAAAACTGCAACGCGTTCTCACGGATGAGGAAAAGGCTGCGCTTCAAAAGCTCGGCGGCCCAGAGGCCTTAAAAAAACGTCTTGAGGAACTTCTGAAAGAACAAAAAGAATGGCATGGGGGTGGCAATAAATGGATTGGGGCTGGCGGCTCTTCCGCATTTGGCCATAGCGGCTATCACCCTGAAGGGATCCGGATTGGCGGAGAAAGTGCTGGCAATCGTACAGCCATCAAAGTTTGGGAAGCCCGCGAGTTTAAGGACTATGACAGCGATCTCGCTTTAGGGACCCGTAATATTAAAGTTGCTTTACGACGTTTGCGGCGTTTTGCCCGCGAAGGCTCTGTATTAGAACTGGATCTCGATAAGACCATTCACTCAACCGCAGCCAATGCAGGAATGCTCGATATTCAGATGAGGCCCGAGCGGCACAATCAAGTCAAAGTATTGTTGTTGATGGATGTTGGTGGCTCCATGGATGATCACATCCTACGCATTGGGGAGTTATTTACCGCAGCCAAGGCAGAATTTAAACATCTCGAGCATTATTATTTTCACAACTGTGTGTATGACCATGTCTGGCAAAGCAATCGTCGTAGGCGCGATCAAGTAACGCCTACTCAAGACATCATCAATAAATATGGATCTGACTACAAGCTCATTTTTGTTGGCGATGCCACCATGTCTCCCTATGAAATCCTCAGCCCAAATGGCTCAGTCGAATACAACAATCATGAAGCTGGGGCTGTGTGGATGAATCGACTACTAGATCATTTCCCACATTTTGCTTGGTTAAACCCAGAACCAGAAGCCGTTTGGGAATATCGCCAATCTATCGATATCATGAAAAACCTTCTCAAGGATCGCATGTACCCGGTAACGATCAATGGTCTTGAAAGCGCGATGCGGCAACTTTCCAAGTAAGATTGTTCTATCCTTTTTGCCACCCTCTCTTCATTTTTTAGAAACATACTATGAGCACAAATATCAGCGAACGCCTTAAAGCCCTGGGAGTAGACTTACCACCACCAGGACCGCCTGCTGCTGCCTACGTTATGGCTGCAACTTCTGGAAACATGGTGTTTCTATCGGGGCATATTGCCAAAAAAGATGGCAAGCCCTGGGTTGGCAAGCTTGGCAAGGATATGAATACAGATACTGGTAAAGCGGCTGCGAGAGCTATTGCGATTGATTTGATTGCGACTTTGCAATGTCACCTAGGCTCATTAGATAAAGTAAAGCGCATCGTTAAGGTAATGGGTTTAGTGAACTCCACCTCAGAATTCACTGACCAACATCTCGTGATCAATGGTTGCTCTGAATTGCTCTTCGAAGTATTTGGCGACGCTGGCAAGCATGCTCGCAGTGCTTTTGGTGTGGCACAAATCCCCTTAGGCGCCTGCGTGGAAATTGAATTAATCGCTGAGATTTAAGTCTGCTTTAACCCAAACTTCCGGATGTCGGCTGGTGTATCGACATCCAGTATATAGGCGTCATTCTCAGTATTAAAAGCTCTTACAAGCTCTGGATGTTGGTCCATAAACGGTCTGCATACCATTGCTGGGGTTGCCAAAATAGCTTCAATCACTTTTTTGGAGAGCAACACTGGGTTCCCACGTTGCTGTCCAAATAGGGGCAGAATGATTTCTTCTGGATCTGTTCGCTTCTCAAACTGAACGAGCAAAGCAATGATTTCTCTAGCCCCTATGGCCGGTTGATCACCTAAGGCAACCAGCAGAACGTCGTAATTACTTTTTAAGGACTCTAGTCCAAGTCGCACCGAGGATGATTGACCTAATTCTGGATTAGGGTTACGGACCAGATTAATAGATAGATCCAGCTCTTGCTTCACATGATGTACTTCAGCCTCAATTGCAGGACCATGAAAGCCTGTCACCACCAAGACCTCCACAGGGGAAAGTGTTTGCACTGTTTGGCAAAAGCGCTTCAACAGGCTTTGTCCCTCTAGCATTAATAAAGCTTTAGGGATTGAACCTAAACGGCTGCCCTCACCTGCTGCAAGCAAGAGTACCGCTAGGCGCAAGTTGGGGTGAGAGGAAGGTTTACCTAAAGAAGTCATTAGAGTGATAATAAATAGGAAATAAGAAAAATAAACCATAAAGACAAAACACAGCATGAATAGTACTGATTTGAGCGTTCTCAATTCTGCCGTCAGTTGGCTTAAAGCGGGTCACTCCCTAGCCATTGCCACAGTCGTCCAAACTTGGGGATCTGCCCCACGCCCTGTAGGCTCATGGCTCGCCATCCGTGAGGACGGTCAAGTCGCAGGATCGGTATCTGGCGGGTGTGTTGAAGATGATTTGATTCGCCGAGTTCAGACTGAAATTCTGACTCGTGATACCCCAGAAATGGTTATATATGGAGTTAGCCAGCAAGAGGCTGCTCGCTTTGGACTGCCTTGCGGCGGTACTCTGCGTCTACTCGTTGAGCCAAAGCCTGAATTGGCTATCTTAGAAAAATTACTCGAGGCAATCACTACACATCAGATCACGAGCCGTACCGTCCATTTACTCACTGGTAAATCTACTCTTGATATCGGCAATCGCAATGATGAGTTCGTCTGCACAGAGCAGAAAATGGTCACTACCTATGGACCCCGGTGGCGTATGGTGATCATCGGCGCCGGTCAACTCTCACTCTACACTGCTGACTTTGCACTCGCTTCTGACTTTGAGGTGATCGTAATAGACCCTCGTGAAGAATATGCCGAAGGTCTGAATCGCAATGACCTCACCTTTATTAAAGGCATGCCCGATGATGTCTTACTGGAAATTGGTGTCGACCCCCATACCGCAGTTGTTGCATTAACTCACGATCCAAAGTTAGACGATATGGCACTCATGGAGGCCCTACGCTCGCCTGCTTTTTATGTTGGAGCCCTAGGTAGCCGTAAAAATACTCAGAAGCGTAAAGATCGCCTCATGGAGTTTGACTTAAATAAAGAACAAGTCGATAGACTTCATGGCCCAGTTGGACTTTATATTGGCGCTCTCACTCCACCAGAAATTGCTGTATCCATTCTGGCAGAAGTCATTGCAGTTAAATATGGCGTTAACATTCCGCAGAAGAATTAACGCCAACTTTCCTCAATTGGCTATGAGCTTGCCGTCTTTTAGGCGAGGTTCAACAAAGTGTCCCTTGCGCGCACGATTACCCGCAAATGATTTAAGTGTCTTGGCGTCCAAGTTGAGTTCAGTTGGCTTACCTGCACGGCCAGCGCCAGCATAAGTAGCCCCATCTGAACCAACGGCAATTGCAGAAGCTAAAAATTCTTTATCGTCCAAGCCCATCAAGATCACGCCTTTACCACCAGTCGGTAAGCGCTTTAACTCATCTAATGGGAATACCAACAACTTGGATGCCTCAGATAAACAAGCAACCTGCTTCATACCTACTTTAACCTTGACGGCTCCCAAAGGTGCGTCACCAGGAACTTTGGTATCGATGCTGACAAAAGATTTACCCGCTTTATTACGCGTAGTCATATCTGCAACATTGGCCAAGAACCCATAGCCTGCTTTAGTGGAAAGCAATACCAAGTCATCGGGTTGCCCAGCATAGTACGCAACCATTTGTGAACCGGCAGCCAAATTGACAAAACTGGTTAATGGCGAACCATCACCACGTGCGCCTGGTAATTCACTCACTGGCACTGTGTAGACGCGACCATCACTACCGAAACCTTGTATGACATCAACGGTTCGAACTTCAAAGGTGGTATACATTCCATCACCCGCTTTAAAGCTAAATTGAGTTGCATCATGCTCATGACCTTGGCGCACACGCACCCAACCTTTTTGGGAAACGATGACCGTCACGGGCTCATCAATCACTTTGGTTTCCGCAATAGCACGCTTATCTTCTTGAATGAGGGTGCGGCGATCATCACCGAAATCTTTCATATCCGATTCAATTTCTTTAATGATGCGCTTGCGCAAGATGGCATCACTTTGTAGCAGACCTTCTAAATCATCACGCTCAGCCTTCAGCTCTTTGAGCTCTTGCTCGATTTTGATGCCCTCAAGACGGGCTAATTGACGCAAACGAATATCGAGAATATCTTCAGCCTGACGATCACTCAGCTTAAATTCTTTAATCAAATCGGCTTTAGGCTCATCGCTATTGCGAATGATCTTGATTACCTTATCAATATTGAGAAGAACGATTAATCGACCTTCCAAGATATGCATGCGGTCTTTGACTTTACCTAAGCGATGCTGAGTACGACGGGTAACCGTAGCCACTCTGAATTCCACCCACTCCGTCAGAATCTCTTTGAGACCCTTTTGACGTGGACGTCCATCATTTCCAATCATCACCAAGTTCATTGGCGCATTGCACTCAAGAGAGGTATGGGCCAATAAGAGGTTCACGAACTCATTGACATCAATATTTTTACTCTTAGGCTCAAATACCAGACGCACTGCAGCATCTTTGCTGGATTCATCGCGCACACCATCTAAGACATTCAGGATGGTGGACTTAAGATTGTTTTGCTCGGGAGTCAGTGTTTTTTTACCCACCTTCACTTTAGGATTGGTAATCTCTTCAATCTCTTGCAGTACACGCTGTGATGAAGTTGCTGGTGGTAACTCATTCACAACGATCTGCCATTGGCCACGAGCCAATTCTTCTACTGACCAACGCGCACGTACTTTGATACTGCCACGCCCTGCCTCATAAATCTGCGCAATTTCGGCTGCTGATGAAATGATTTGACCACCGCCTGGATAGTCTGGACCCGGCATGATTCCAAGCAAGTCAGACGTAGACATCTTGGGGGACTTCATTAAGGCAATTGCTGCAGCAGCTACTTCACGCAAGTTATGTGATGGGATTTCTGTAGCCATACCCACTGCAATACCAGAAGCGCCATTGAGGAGAACAAAGGGTAAGCGCGCTGGCAGTAACTTCGGCTCCTGGAATGATCCATCATAGTTTGGGGCGAAATCAACTGTTCCTTGATCAATTTCGCTCATCAAGAGCCCAGCAATCTTCGTTAATCGGGCTTCGGTATAACGCATCGCAGCCGCGCCATCACCATCACGCGATCCAAAGTTACCCTGGCCATCGATTAATGGGTAGCGCAAAGAAAAACTTTGCGCCAAACGCACTAAGGCGTCATAAGCAGATTGATCACCATGCGGGTGAAACTTACCAAGGACGTCACCAACCACACGCGCACTCTTGACTGGTTTTGCATCAGCGCGTAATCCCATTTCGCTCATCGAGAACAAAATTCGGCGCTGCACTGGTTTTTGTCCATCTGCTACATCAGGTAATGCACGACCTTTGACTACGCTAATGGCGTAATCCAGATAGGCGCGCTCAGCATAGACTGCGAGCGTCAGACTATCTTTACCATCTTCATTTAAATCGATTGTTTTTGGATCGTGCGGGTCTTTTGGTCCTTGAGGTGAAGCCGCTACTACAGGCGCTTCATTAACTTCAACAATATCCATCTCAATTGGATTGGCAAATAGATCTGCTTGTTCAGCAGCATCATGCTTACCTGGAGTTTTCTTTGTAGCCATTAGATATCTGCCTCAACTTCGTTACCACGCTCTTCGAGCCAATCGCGTCTTGCACCCGATTCAGACTTACCCATCAGCATATCCATGGTTTTGAAAGTTTCATCTTCTGTCCAGGATCCCAAGGTCACGGGTAAAAGACGGCGTGTGTCTGGATTTAAGGTGGTGTCCCATAACTGCTCTGCACTCATCTCGCCCAAACCTTTAAAGCGGGAGATTTGCCATGCAGATTCTTTCACGCCATCTTTACGTAATTTATCTTCAATCGCTTGTAATTCACTCGCGTCTAAAGCGTAAATCTTTTGTGCTGGCTTTTTACCGCGCGCCGGGGCATCCACCCTGAAAAGCGGTGGACGAGAAATATGGATATGTCCTAAATCAATGAGTTTAGGGAAATGCTTGTAAAACAAGGTCAATAAGAGGACTTGAATATGCGCACCATCTACGTCAGCATCAGACAAAATGCAAACCTTGCCATAACGCAAGTTCGATAAATCTGGATTGTCATTTATCCCATGCGGATCTACACCGATCGCCACAGCAATGTCGTGGACTTCATTGTTTGCAAATAAACGATCGCGCTCGGCCTCCCAAGTATTCAATACCTTGCCGCGGAGTGGCAGGATGGCTTGGTATTCCTTATTGCGACCCATTTTGGCTGAGCCACCCGCAGAATCACCCTCAACCAAGAAGATCTCATTCATGGCGATATCTTGGCTTTCGCAGTCAGTCAACTTACCAGGCAAGACCGCAACTCCAGAGGATTTTCTCTTCTCTACTTTTTGACCAGCTCTGGTTCTGGCTTGTGCCTGCTTGATAACCAAATCAGCCAGCTTACGACCGTAATCCACGTGTTGATTGAGCCAAAGCTCTAATGCAGATTTTGCATAGCCAGAAACCAAACGGACGGCATCGCGTGAATTCAGCCGCTCCTTAATTTGCCCCTGAAATTGCGGATCTAACACTTTTGCAGACAAGATAAAAGATGCTCGGGCAAATACGTCTTCAGGCATTAACTTCACACCCTTGGGTTGCAAAGCATGCATTTCAATGAACCCCTTCACTGCATTAAAGAGGCCTTCGCGCAAACCACTTTCATGCGTACCACCTGCAGGCGTTGGAATCAGATTGACATAGCTTTCACGCACAGGTGCACCGTCTTCAGTCCAGCTGACTACCCAGGCAGCGCCCTCACCTTCGGCAAATGAATCATCTTCACTATTGCCAGTGGCATATTGTTCACCCTCAAATGGCGGAATCACCTCCGGGCCATGTCCTGCTTGAGCAATCGCTTCATTTAAATAGCCGCGCAAGCCTTGTGCGTACTGCCACGTTTGGCTCTCACCAGACTTTTCTTGAATGAGTGTGACTTTAACGCCAGGCAATAACACCGCCTTGGAACGCAAGAGACGAATCAGGTCAGACATCGGAATAGTTGAGCTATCGAAATACTTTCCGTCAGGCCATGCTCGGACCCGCGTTCCGTGCGCTTTATCATCTTTAGACGACGGCTTGGTTTTGAGCTTTTCAATCACTCTGCCGTCAGCAAAGGTCAAGGTGGAAACTTGTCCATCACGCCAAACGGTTACTTCCAATCTTTTAGATAGCGCATTGGTAACCGAAACGCCAACGCCATGCAAGCCTCCTGAGAAGGCATAGGCGCCGCCAGAACCTTTTTCAAATTTGCCACCAGCATGCAGTTGGGTAAAGACGATTTCTACTACGGGTAATTTTTCTGTAGGATGCATTCCGACGGGGATGCCTCGACCATCATCCTCCACGCTCACACTGCCATCGGTATGCATGGTCACAATAATTTGCTTACCAAAACCCCCTAGGGCTTCATCAGATGCGTTATCTAGCACCTCCTGGATAACATGCAAAGGATTATCGGTGCGGGTGTACATCCCCGGCCGTTGACGGACTGGTTCTAAGCCTTTTAGGACCTGAATCGACGATTCGCTGTATTCGGAAGTTTTACGGGTAGCCATGCGCGCAAATTGTAGTCATGTCTGGAGTCTAAGCTCAAATTTTCAGGTATTCCCCTGTCATCCATGCCAAAATTGGGGCATGGGAGCCTTAAGTCATATCCGCGTTTTAGACCTTAGCCGAGTGCTGGCAGGGCCTTGGTGCGCCCAGAATTTAGCGGATTTAGGGGCTGATGTCATTAAAGTAGAGCGTCCAGGTTCGGGTGACGATACCCGCCATTGGGGCCCTCCTTTTGTTAAAGATGCCCAAGGCAAGGACACTGAAGAGTCTGCCTATTTTATTTGCATTAACCGCAATAAACGCTCCATTACGGTGGATATCAGCAAGCCAGAAGGTCAGAACATCATTCGCCAGTTAGCTTCAGAATCGGATGTTGTTATTGAAAATTACAAATTTGGTGACCTCATTAAATACGGCCTCGATTACGAAAGCCTCAAAAAGATGAAGTCCGATTTGATCTATTGCTCCATTACCGGGTTTGGTCAAACCGGTCCTTATGCCAATCGCGCTGGCTATGATTTCATCATTCAGGGCATGGGTGGTTTTATGAGTGTTACTGGCGAAGCCGAGGATTTTGAAGGGGCTAGCCCACAAAAATCGGGTGTTGCCATTGCCGACATCTTCACGGGAATGTATGCCAGCACAGCGATACTGGCTGCAATAGTCCATCGCGACCGCTCTGGTGAAGGTCAATACATTGATATGTCCCTGTTAGATACACAGATTGCAGTGATGGCCAATGTATCGAGTGCCTATCTCACTTCAGGCGAAATTCCAAAACGCTGGGGTAATGCCTCAGCGATTATTGTGCCCTACCAAACCTTTCCGACGTCTGACGGCTGGATGATTGTGGGAGCTGGCAATGACGGACAGTATCGTCATTTTGTTACTGTCGGTGGCGAAGCGCACCTCGCAGATAACCCCCTCTATTTCACAAACCCCTTACGCGTCCAACATCGCAAAGAGCTCATTCCTCTTTTAGAGCAGATGACTCGCAAGAAGACCAAGGGGGCATGGATTGCCTTATTAGAAAAAGCCAATGTTCCCTGTGGCCCTATTAATAATTTCAAGGAAGTCTTTGAAAACGAACAGGTGATTGCTAGAAACGTGCAGATCGAAGTTCCGCATCCTACTGCTGGCAATATGAAGTTGGTAGCCAGCCCCATGAAACTCTCCAAGACACCCACTGAAGTGCGTATGGCACCACCTACGCTTGGTCAACATACCAATGAGGTATTGCACGATCGACTGAACTTCAATTCCGAGACAATAGAAGAACTCCGCCGTAAAGGGATCATCTAAAGCATGCATCGCACCGCTGCCAAGTCCGGCTTATCCATGAAACAGGTCCTCATTTTTGGCGGCCTGATGGTAACGCTCTCCATGGGCATACGACATGGTTTTGGCTTATTTAATTTACCCATCACCTCAGCCAATGGCTGGGGTCGGGAGACATTTGCCCTCACTATTGCCTTACAAAATCTGTTTTGGGGCGCATTACAACCCATTACTGGCGCGCTAGCTGATCGCTATGGTGCGTTCAAGATCATGCTTGCGGGTGGCGTGCTCTATGCGCTGGGTTTAGCTGGCATGGCTATTTCAACTGATGTATTGGACTTCACCTTAGCGGGTGGCTTACTCATTGGTTTAGCTTTAACAGCCACGACGTATAGCGTGATCTACGGAATCTTAGGGCGTAACGTTGCTCCAGACAAACGAGTGTGGGCGATGGGCATTGCAGCTGCCGCTGGATCCTTCGGTCAATTCTTAATGATCCCAGTCGAACAAGGATTGCTAAGCGCCTTTGGACAGCAAGATGCACTCTTGCTATTGGCAATCTTGGCAAGCCTCATGATTCCAACGGCATTCATGTTGCGTGAAAAAGATTTTGTTCATCATCACAATCTGGGTGATCAAACAATCAAGCAAGCGTTAAAAGAAGCAATGAATAATCCTAGCTTTCAATTACTCACCTTGGGATATTTTGTTTGTGGATTTCAGGTGGTATTTATTGCAGTTCACTTAGCGCCCTATCTGAAAGATCTATCATCATCCTATCCAGCAGTAGGTGCACCCGTAGTTGCCACTACAGCACTTGCATTGATTGGCTTATTCAATATATTTGGTACATATAGCTCGGGTATTTTGGGTCAACGCTTTCCGAAGCGCTATTTACTTTCTGCTATCTATCTAGGCCGTTCAATCGCCATCACGGCATTTCTACTGATTCCACCATCTCCCATGAGCACCTACATCTTCGCGGCCATCATGGGATTTTTATGGCTCTCTACCATCCCACTGACAAACGGCATCGTTGCGCAGATCTTTGGTGTTAAATACCTCACCATGCTATCGGGATTAGTATTCTTCTCACATCAGTTGGGTAGTTTTTGCGGCGCTTTCTTTGGCGGATATTTATTTGACCGCACAGGCTCCTATTTGATTGTTTGGGAAATTGCAATTGTTCTTGGCGTTTTTGCTTTCCTCGTGAACTTACCCGTGAAAGAGCGGGCTATTACAAGAACGGTAAACGCGTGATCAAAATAGCGTCAAGACCTTATAAGAGAAAATTGCTCTTGCAAAGAATATTTTATGTTTTCGCCTTCTTTGTATTGTTTTTGATTTTTTCTGCATACTATGCTCCGGATATGATGGTGGCGATGACCAATCAAGTTTGGGCATTATGCGGATGGTAATGTGCAAAACTTTTGATACTCAATCCATAGCACATTTTTAAATTAATTTCATTCTCGCCGTAGCACAATGGATAGTGCACATGCCTCCTAAGCGTGGGATACAGGTTCGATTCCTGTCGGCGGGACCAAGAAATATTCCATACTTATCCACAGGCATTGTGGATAAATTGATAAAAGTTTTCGTAAGTCGTAGATTTGTATAGCCTCACCTAGGTTGCTTAAATAATCAGCAGGCCTTACTTCTGTAGTTTGCTGCGCACGCAAATAAATAATTCTTATCTAGACCTGGCTCTTTTGTGTTATTGGGGGCCTACAAATTTCATCCGCCCAGCAATCAGTTCCCTTACACTTAGTCCCATGACCAGTCTTTCAACCAGCACACTAGCCGCCCTTGAGGAAATGCTCCAAAACACGGCTCGATCTGCTCCTGCTGACTTTATGCCGATTTATTTTTCACGCGGCACTCTTGGCGAAGAGATTATTGGTCATTTAAATCCAGAGTTCATTCCTTACATTCAAGAGTTCATTAACAAAGCATCGATTCCATTAATCTCCATCAGCAATGATCGAATGACAATTCATTCAGGGCGCCCTAGAGAACTTTCAAATAGCCTTTACCAACTAGCAGACCAAATGCGCTTGGGTGGCTACATCCCTGGATGGCGTAATGAAGATTTCGCCTGGCTTGATCAGAATGGGCATAAATACTTTCGCTTAGAACGCGCTGCTTTTCGCACCTTTGGTTTTCGTAGCATGGCTACGCATATCAATGGCTATACCAAGAGCGGCTCCATTTGGCTAGGTAGGCGTAGTGAAACGAAACCAACCGATCCAGGAAAGCTAGATAACATTGCAGCTGGCGGTATTTCTGCTGATGAAACACCTTGGGTCTGTGCTCGTAGAGAATTATGGGAAGAAGCTGGCGTCCCCCCGCAAATTGCTGATCAAATTGAACCTGTTGGCCGAATCCATATGCGACGACCCATTCCTGGACGTGGATTTCATGATGAGCAACTCTATGTGTATGACTTAGAGCTTCCTGAAAACTTTATGCCTACCAATCATGATGGTGAAGTCAGCGGCTTTATTGAAATCTCTCTCGCTGAGGCAGCGGCCCGCATTCTGGCTGATGAATT
>CAIMPQ010000187.1 GCA_903843315.1 uncultured beta proteobacterium | reverse complement strand
TTATTTGCCCAACCCTATCAAGATCAAATGAAGACCGCCTTAGAGCGTGTAGCAGCTAGCTCTACCCTATCTCCAGACGTGCGTGAAGTAGTAGGAAAAGCGCTGGGAAATTAAGACCACAGAAGTCGAAATACTCAATGAAATTGATGGTTGTAGGAAATGCCTAATTGAGTTGCAAGACTTTCTAGAGGTTTGTCTAAGGTCCAAATGAGGGCGTTTTCCGACAGCAGGGTGGAGGCTAGAAGTGATACATCAATTGCTCCACAGCCAGATTCATAGAGTTGATGTTTTTCAATGAACTCTAGAGTTTCGTCTGGAGTGGCAACGGTTGCTTGCTGCAAGTTTTTGAGATAGCCCAATGTGTTCGCTCTTGGGGATGGCGGTGATCCACAGGCCAATTCCAGCAAAACTAATGGGTGACAGAGTATCTGGTCATTCGCCAATAGGGCCTCAAATGAAGCATTCGATTTTCTAAAGTGAGCAACCCATACAGAGGTATCCACTAAAACCATTGTCATTGTTATTGACCACTCTTTGGTCTGCGACGCGGAATATTCTTCATTTGGGGAGATTTACCACCCAAAGATGCCAATCGCTTAGCAACCTGAACTCGAATAAAAACATTCATTGCTTCACGAAAAAGATCTGTTTTATCCATTCCTGGATCAGCGAGATCTAAGCCTCTCTGATACAGGTCATCGTCTATGGTGACAGTGGTTCTCATATCTTATCCTCATCAATAATGATGCATTATAGCATCTAAATAATCATCAAATAGGAAGAGTTGTCTGATAAGAAGATGGTAAATAGGTCATTTTTTGCGGGAAAAAGATTGTTTTTAAGAATGCAGTTGAGAACAGGGCAAAATAGAGTCTTCAAGTATGTCATTGGCATCCACAATCGGAGAAAAACCTTTGTCCTCTAGCGCTAATACCAATTTCAAGCAATATTTAGGAAATACAAAGCCGAAGGGCGCAGCTATACCTGCAGGTCTGCAAGAGGTATTGCTGGCAGTCGTGAATACTTGTTCTGATTTGAGCCATGAAGTAGCGCAGGGGGCATTGATTGGTTTGTTGGGTTCAGCAGGTAGCGGCAATGTTCAGGGCGAAGTACAGCAAAAATTAGACATCATCGCCAACGATAAATTGATTGATGGCGTGAAGGACTGCAAAGCGCTTGCTGGGCTAGCTTCTGAGGAAATGGAATTACCAGTCCCAGTTCAGGGTACTGGTGATTACCTCCTTTTATTTGATCCACTCGATGGTTCATCGAATATTGATGTGAATGTCTCCATTGGGACTATTTTTTCTATCTTGAAAAAGCAAGCACCTCAAGCACCTTTGCAAACGGCGGATTTCTTGTTGTCAGGTCGTCACCAGGTCGCTGCAGGTTACGTGGTCTATGGTCCACAGACTACGATGGCCTTAACCTTAGGTGATGGCGTGGTGATGTTTACCTTGAATAAAGTCACCGGAGAATTTGTATTAATCAATGACGCAGTCACCATTGCGCATTCAACCAAAGAATTTGCAATCAATATGTCAAATATGCGCCACTGGGCTGATCCAGTACGACGCTATGTAGAAGAGTGTTTAGCGGGGACAAGTGGTGCTCGCGATAAAGATTTCAATATGCGTTGGATTGCTTCGATGGTTGCCGATGTGCATCGCGTACTATCCCGTGGTGGTGTTTTCATGTACCCCTGGGATCAACGTGAACCTCATAAGCCCGGTAAATTGCGTTTGATGTATGAGGCTAATCCAATGAGTTTCTTAGTAGAGCAGGCAGGCGGGGCCTCTACTAACGGAAATGAATTAATTATGGATTTACAGCCAACGGATTTGCATGAGCGTGTTTCGATCATGCTGGGCTCTAAAGAGGAAATTGATCGCCTCCAGCATTACCACTCTTAAGGCCTGACCTTTTCCTTGAGATAGGCAAGTGACTCTTCTACTTGGTCAATAAGAATGAGGCAGATATCGCCGGCAGCAATGTCATTTAGGGCGGTATCAATAGCTAAAAACTCCCCATGAATTTCTTTCACTTGCTTCGCCTTGGTTGCACCCACCAGCCCTTCTTGCAATAGCTTTAAAACCTCACCATCCTCACGCCCACGTTGGCAGGCATCTTGATACAAGATGATATTGTCAAAAGAGTTACCTAGGATGCGAGTCAGATCACGAATATCTTCATCACGACGATCACCGGCACCACTAATCACCACGTGACTTTTATTGGGCTTCATGGCCTGGATTGCGCTAGCTAATGCGCGCATGGCATCGGGATTATGGCCATAGTCAGCAATAACCGTTGCGCCATTGTGCTGGAACTGATTAAAGCGACCCGGCACCGCATTGGCAGTGCTTTCAAAGCTGTGAAGTCCACGGGCAATCTTTTCCGCATCAAGGCCCAGTGCCCACGCTGCACCGATTGCAGCCATGGCATTTTCAACTTGAAAACCGAGAACGCCATTCTGAGTCAGCGGAATTTCGCTAACAGGGAAGCGATACATTACCCGTGAACCCTTAGAGGCAACGATATAAGCACCATCAAAGTAGATCACTTTTTTATTTTTAGCGCGATGTGCTGCAATCACTGGATGATGTTGGTTCTGGGCAAAGAAAATCACCCGACCAGAGCATTTATCACCCATTTTCACCACAATAGGATCGGTAGCATTAAGAACGGCAGCACCCGTGGGTGCTACGTTTTGTACGATTACCCGCTTGAGAATCGCCAAATCTTCAACGCTGGTGATGTAGTTCAAACCGAGGTGATCGCCTTCACCAATATTGGTAACGACGGCGACTTCACAGCGATCAAAGCCCAGACCTTCGCGCAACATGCCGCCACGAGCAGTTTCTAAAACTGCAGCATCCACATCGGGATGCATTAATACATTGCGAGCGCTCTTAGGGCCGCTGCAATCGCCAGAATCAATTAAGCGATGGTTGATATAAACACCATCTGTAGTGGTCATGCCTACTCGCAGACCAGTCTCATCCAATAAATGAGAAATCAAACGTACGGTCGTCGTTTTGCCATTGGTGCCAGTAACGGCAACTACCGGAATACGGCCATCTTCACCCAGGGGGAACATCATATTGACAATATCTTCGCCAACTGGGCGACTCTTGCCGTAGGATGGCTTGAGATGCATACGCAAACCAGGAGCAGCATTGACTTCAACAATGCCACCACCTTGTAGCTCAAGTGGTTTGTAGATGGCCTCACACAAGATGTCGACACCGGCAATATCGAGACCAATCATTTGCGCGGCAGCAACCGCACTAGCTGCTACATCGGGATGCACATCATCCGTAACATCAGTAGCAGTTCCACCAGTGCTGAGATTGGCGTTGTTGCGTAGCAAAACCCGTTCGCCTGTTTTGGGAACGTATTGAGGTGTGAGTCCAGAGCCTGCTAAATGGGCGAGAGCAATGTCATCAAAACGAATTTTGGTTAAAGCTGTCGCGTGACCGTCACCCCGCAGTGGATTTTTATTTTCCATTTCTACGAGTTCCGCAATAGTGCGCGAACCATCACCAACCACTTGAGCAGGCTCACGGCGTGCAGCAGCGGATAAGCGGTTACCTACGACCAGTAAGCGATAGTCTGCGCCTGGTAAATAGCGCTCGACGATAGTTTCACGTCCAAATACTTGGGTCACTTCAAAGCCAGCACGAACCGCTTCTTCGGTTTGGATGTTAGCGACCACACCTTTACCCTGATTACCATCTTTTGGCTTCAGAACAATAGGGCCGCCAATTTTTTGAGCAGCACGCCATGCGTCATCTGCTGTAGTAACAACTTCGCCGATGGGGACCGATACACCTGCGGCAGCTAATAAGTTTTTAGTGAGTTCTTTATCTTGCGCAATCGCTTCGGCAATAGCACTGGTGTCGCTAGTTTCTGCTGCTTGAATACGCTTTTGTTTGCTACCCCAGCCAAACTGCACCATACTGCCTTCAGTCATGCGGCGGTAAGGGATATTGCGCTGTACAGCAGCATCCACAATCGAGCCAGTGCTTGGACCAAGGCGCACATCTTCATAAAGGGCGTCTAATTCAGAGAGAGCAGCAGCGAGATCAAAAGGAGCGTCATTCAGTGTGGCTTGAATAAGAGCAAAGCCGAAGTCAAAGGCCATGCGTCCAACAACCTCTTCAATATACTCAACTACCACTTGGTAAACGCCAACATCAATCGTTTGCACCGTACGGCTAAAGGTAACAGGACATCCTGCTTGGGCTTGCAAGCCTAGAGCGGCATGTTCTAGAGCATGCGCTAGGGAAAGAACTTCATTGTGTCCACCACGACGCATGCTACCGAGCTGCGGAAAGCGTTCGCGAATTTTGGTTTCAAATTGGGGAATTAAATCAATGGAGCGCTCAGACTCATCACAAGAAACGATTGCTTCTAAGGCGGTGTGCCGGCTCCATAAATTTGGGCCACGTAGCATGCGAATACGGGTGATTTCCAATTAAACCCCTGTTGCCATGGTGAGATCTGGGGCAAATGTTTCTGCGCCAGCTTCAATCACATTAAATGGTATTTCTAAAGCCCAAGCTGCTGCAATTGCTGCACCCAGGTTCATGCCTTTCCATGGAGCGCTAGTATCAGGTTCTGAATGACGTGGAACGGGAATGGATTTCTGATCATGCCTGCCAGACTTGAGTGTGATTTGTTGTTTACCAACCATCACTGCACGACCACCATTTTGTAGATGGGTTTTCACAACTTCAGAATCAGGATCTTCAGTGAAGAAGATCACTTGACCGTCACAGAGTTCCGCCATCTGCACACACATTGGATCGTCCGCGTTCAAAACCCCGACGCCATTTGGCAGAACTACATCAATTTGGGTGCGCACAACGCTAAAGACTTGATCTTCGTCATAGATGGCATATTGAGGAAAATTTGCTTTAGGGTCCACATTGATGACAACGCCTACCTGGCAGCGATCGTAAGCCAAGCCTTCAATTAGCATAGAGAGGTGATTATTTTCAATGACCACTGCTTCTACTGCGCGGTTTAATAAAGTACGACGAGCATTTTCCCAATTCGATGCGTTGGTATTGGGAATTGCACGATTACCAAAGTACAAACCTTTACTACAAGACAAACCAACATAGACATTGGTCAGGCGTAAGAAGTGTGCAATCATTTCTGCAACCGGCGTTTTACCACTTTCTCCACAAATGCCTACTACCGGAATCCGGAAGTCAGTTCCAGCAGGAAAGAGGTGATTGGCAATCTCTTTGCCAACGGGTTGTGGCTTGCCACTAGCTGGTTTTAGGTGCATCAAGAGGCCTGGCCCGGCATTGACTTCAACGATGGCTGCATTTTGTTCTGCAAGTGGACGACTAATATCTTGTGCAACTAAATCCACACCAGCGATTTCGAGGCCAACCACACGGGCAGCTAAAGCCACTTGGCTTGCCACATCAGGATGGACTAGGTCGGTGACATCAAAAGCCACATTACCGTTGCTTTGAATGAGTACTTTGTGATCTAGTGCTGGGATGCTGTCACCAGTGAGTTTTTGTCGTGCAAGCTCAAGCTCTACTGCTGAATCAATGCGTACAGGATTCAGAGGATGCTCCTCTGCAGTGCCGCGGCGTGGATCTGAATTAATTTGAATCTGAATCAATTCATAAACAGTATGCTTGCCATCGCCAGTGACCCAAACGGTTTCACCTTTAGCAGCAGCAACCACTTTATTGCCGACTACAAGTAAGCGATGCTCATCACCAATGATATGGCGTTCAACTAAAACTTCACTGCCCTCATCAATGGCTACCGCATAAGCAGCTTCAATTTCTTGTTGGGTATAGAGGTTGATAAAGACGCCGCGACCATGATTGCCGTCGATTGGTTTGACAACGACCGGCAAACCGATATCTTGAGCTGCTTCCCAGGCGTCATCTGGGCTAGTAACCGTTCTCCCTTCAGGAGTAGGAACGCCAGCACTGCGTAACAAACTCTTGGTTAAATCTTTGTCTCTTGAAATGGTTTCAGCAATTGCGCTAGTCTGATCAGTCTCGGCAGTCCAGATGCGACGTTGTTTGGCCCCATAACCTAGTTGCACTAGATTACCTTCGGATAATCGAATCGAAGGAATGCCGCGCTCTTCGGCAGCATTGACGATGCAAGCAGTGCTTGGTCCAAGCAACAGATCATCACCAAGATCGCGCAGATTTTCAATAATGTGTTGAACTTCAGCAACGCAGTCTTTGTTGTCTTGCGCTAAAGCCAAGTACAGATCACGTGCATATTTAAGGGCAGTCAGAGTGACCTCTTCATTGATGGCGCTCACCATCACTTTGTATACGCCGCGACGATCCCCGTCCCTCGCTTTACCAAAACCACCAGGAATACCTGCTAAGTTTTGTAGCTCCAGGGTGAGGTGTTCCAGAATATGTGCTGGCCAGGTGCCCTCTTCGACACGCTTTAAGAAACCACCGGTTTCCCCGTAGCTGCAACGGTGTTCAACGAGGCTGGGGAGGGCTTTGACTAGTCGGGCATAAAAGCCTGGAATGAGGTTTGAGGGATAGTCCTCTAAATCGCCAATATCAAGCCAAACCTCAATCACG
>CAIMPQ010000186.1 GCA_903843315.1 uncultured beta proteobacterium | reverse complement strand
TGGTCCGTTGCCCACTAATATGATTGAGGCAACCGCACAGGCGTTAAATAGCGCTGTTGCTGCGCCCGATACCCGTTTGGCAATTGTGCCTTGGCTTTACAGTATTGATCAGATGCCCCATTCGCATTGTCAAACGCGGGTCCTCACCGAGGCCTTAGCAACAGCTGCTATCTCTGCTGCAGATGTGAAATTAGAACTCCGGGATATGTCCGAGACGATTGCAGTTTTAGCGGATCCGCGATTTATCATTGCTGCATTAAGCGCACCAAGTGGATCACCCATCTTTCGTTGGCAGGCTGAAGCTCCGGCACGACAAGAGCGTGGGGTAAGTTTGATTGGTTGGCAAAACGCAATGCATGATCCGATTGCTTCCATGTTGCCGGGTTGCGAGTTTGAACTTTTACTACCCGAGGCTTATTTCACGAATTGCCGCTTGGCTGATAAACATGTGCGTCCTTTAAGCATTCGTGCAGCAGTCAATTATCTTGAAAGCACTTTAGGCATTCTCCCAGCAGGCTTATCTTGCGTGGTCGGTGCATTTGGCGAAGAGCAGGCCGATGAGTACCGTATTTCGTTTAGCGCTAAGGGTTCTGCTGAGGTGATGTATGGCGTGATCTGGCCTTTATATGATCGTGAAAGTGTGGCAAGCGATGCGCTCAATGATTTATCGGATGATGAAAGCCCGATCAAAAAGATATGTGATGCTTTGCATGATGCCGGTGTGGAAGATGTCTTCCGCCATGCCATGTTGTTTGATCCAGAGTTATGCGATGACTGTGGGGCGCCATTATTTCCGGATCGTTCAGGCGAGGCAACACATGCGGAAATGCCCGATGATGCACCTACCCAACAGCCTTTATTCCATTAGGAAATGTAGTGGTGCTGTAAAAAGAAAAAAGCCGAGAAATTCTCGGCTTTTTTACTGACAGCAATCAGAAATTAATTCGCAACAAATGGTTCTGTACCAGCAAACAAATGAGGCATCTTGCCCGCTTTCATTTCTGGCGTTTGGCAGAAATCAGCAAGTCGTACGCCAGCTTTGATATTAAACAACATTGCTTTATTGCCCAACACAACCAGGTCATGGCCACTGTTCATGTTTTTGTAACGCAGGCTACCTGGCAAAGATGTTTGACGATCCAAGTCATAAGTCTGGGCATCCCAAGTTAAGCGAACTTTCTCGGTACTGCCAGTACTAGAGGTTTTGAACTGCTTGCTTTCGCTACAGCTCCATGTAACAACTTCTTCAGCAGCGCTTGCACTTGTAGTGACGAATAGGCCTGCTAGTGCAGCGCTGATGATGAGAAGGTTTTTCTTCATTGGAAATTTTCCTTAGGAGAGTAAGTGCTTAACGCCTGCTTGCTCTTCGAGCAACTCGTTAAGGGTGTGAGTCATACGCTCACGGGAGAATTCGTCGATCTCTAAACCTTCGATCATCTTGTACTCACCGTTTTCGCAGACTACTGGGAAGCCGTAAATGACTTCGGCTGGAATATCGTATTCGCCTTTAGAAGGAATGCCCATGGTCACCCATTTGCCATTGGTACCCAGCACCCAATCATGGATGTGGTCAATGGCTGCATTCGCTGCAGAGGCTGCCGATGAAAGGCCGCGTGCTTCAATGATGGCCGCACCACGTTTACCAACAGTAGGAATGAACACATCTTTATTCCAAGCTGCGTCATTGATCGCGTCCTTAACAGATTTCCCATCGATGCTTGCAAAGCGATAGTCAGGGTACATCGTTGGGCTGTGGTTACCCCAAACGACGAGCTTCTCAATATCAGCAACAGGTTTGTTTAATTTGTTAGCTAATTGGGAGAGCGCGCGGTTGTGATCCAGGCGCAACATTGCTGTGAAGTTCTTCGCAGGAATATCTGGTGCTGATTTCATGGCGATGTAGGCGTTGGTGTTTGCTGGGTTACCAACAACCAACACTTTGACAGTCTTCTTAGCAACAGCATTCAATGCTTTGCCTTGTGCTGTGAAAATTTGCGCATTCGCGGAGAGCAAATCTTTACGCTCCATGCCGGGACCGCGTGGACGTGCGCCAACTAAAAGAGCAACGTCGATATCTTTGAATGCAGTCATTGGATCGGAATGCGCAGACATACCAGCCAAGAGTGGGAATGCGCAGTCTTCCAATTCCATCATGACGCCAGCTAAGGCTTTTTGTGCTTTCTCATCGGGAATCTCAAGCAATTGGAGAATTACGGGCTGATCTTTGCCCAAAAGGTCGCCATTGGCGATGCGGAACAGAAGGGAATATCCGATTTGACCGGCTGCACCGGTTACAGCGACACGCATTGGGGCTTTTGCCATTACTAATAACTCCGAGGAAGGTTAATTAATGAAAACTTTTCTATTATCCATTCAAGTGTAGGGACTTTAGCTTTACACTGTCAATGATGTCTTATATAAGACTAGAATTACCCTGAATTTTATCCAATTGATAGCGTCATGGAGTTAATTTGTCAGATTTAACCATGCCAGTAGCCTCATTTAGCCCTCTGTACGAACAGATTAAGGCGATGATTTTGGCCAGCCTTCAAGCCTCTGAATGGCTTCCTGGGGATGCTATTCCCAGCGAAATGGAGCTTGCGGCTCGCTACGCAGTAAGCCAGGGTACGGTTCGCAAGGCAATAGATGAGTTAGCCGCGCAAAATTTATTGGTGAGGCGCCAGGGTAAAGGTACTTTTGTGGCTACCCACCAGGAAGACGACTGGCAATATCGGTTTTTACGGCTCGCTCCGGATTCAGGTGAAAAATTTCACCTGATAAGCCAGTTTTTAACATGCGTAAAGACTAAAGCAAGCCCCTATGTTGCGAACTTGCTTAAATTAAAGGCAGGTGATTCGGTAATTCATATTGATCGCGTACAGAGCTTTGCAGGCAAACCCATTGTTTTTGAAGAGATTTGGTTGTCTGGCGGACGATTTAAGGGCTTGGATCTCGATGCGCTAACTGCGTGGCATGGCCCGGTTTATGCCTTGTATGAAAGTCAATACTTCACCCACATGGTGCGTGCCGAAGAAAAAATCAAGGCCATAGCTGCCAACCAAGTGTTGGCTAAGCATTTGAACTTAGAGGTGGGTGCACCATTACTCTCAGTAGAGAGGGTTGCGTATACCTACGGGAATAAACCAGTAGAAATTCGACACGCAAGGTACGACACTTCTGATCAGCATTACGAGAACAAATTGAACTGAGCTTATCCGTTAAAACCCCTATTTAACCCCTTTAAACGCTAAAAAATCCCCACTGACTCTAAGGTTTCCAATAGAATATGTTGCAACACAACAAAACCACATTAAACCTCCCTTTGAATATAGAGATTGCCCATGGTTGATGCACAGCAAGACATAAAAAAAGATAGACCGGTTTACCGCAATATTGGTCTAGCCCAGTTAATTAAATACCGCCTCCCTTGGGCAGGTAAGGTTTCTATTCTTCATCGCATCAGCGGAGCAGTCTTATTCCTCCTTTTGCCATTTATTTTGTATCTCTTTGATCAGAGTCTTGCTTCTGAGTTGAGTTACCAAAAGTTCCAAGCCATCACGAGCAATATCTGGGTAAAGATTATTTGCCTTGGTTTGATCTGGTGTTTCTTGCACCACTTCTGTGCTGGTATCCGCTACCTCTTGCTGGATTTAGAAATCGGCGTAGATAAGACAGAAGCCAATCGTTCAGCCATTTTTGTTTTTTGCCTTGGCTTGGCTTTGACCGCAGTAGTGGGTCTCAAAATGTTCGGCTTCTACTAAGCGCTAAGCGTATCTTTATTAAGGAAATTTCATGCCTATTTATCACATTGGACCAAAGCGCTTAGTTGTAGGCGCTCATTACGGTCTCAAAGAATGGATCATCCAACGTATTACTGCAATTGTGATGGTGGTGTTTACGATTGTGTTGCTCATTGACTATTGCATTACCGGCAGTGCGACTTACGAAGGTTGGTCTGGCTTGTTTAGCAATGAATTCATGAAGCTCTTAACATTCCTGGCTTTGTTTAGCCTTTTTTATCACGCCTGGATTGGTATGCGTGATATCTGGATGGACTACATCAAGCCAGTCAGCATTCGTTTAACACTGCAAGTGTTGACCGTTCTGTATCTCGTAGCGTGTGCGGCCTATGCCGTCCAAATTTTGTGGAAAGTGTAATTCGATGACTGCAATTCAAAAATCATTGCCACGCCGCCGTTTTGATGCGGTGATTGTTGGAGCGGGTGGCTCGGGTATGCGCGCTTCCTTGCAATTGGCTGAGGCCGGCTTGAATGTTGCTGTATTAACCAAAGTATTTCCAACCCGTTCACATACGGTTGCAGCTCAAGGTGGTATTGGCGCGTCTTTAGGCAATATGAGTGAAGACAATTGGCACTATCACTTTTACGACACGATCAAAGGTTCCGACTGGTTAGGTGACCAGGACGTCATCGAGTTCATGTGTCGTGAAGCTCCCAAAGCAGTTTACGAACTTGAGCATTTTGGTATGCCTTTTGACCGTAATCCAGATGGCACGATTTATCAGCGTCCATTTGGTGGTCATACTGCAAACTACGGCGAGAAACCCGTGCAACGCGCTTGTGCTGCAGCTGACCGCACTGGCCATGCGATGTTACACACGCTGTATCAACGTAACGTCCGCGCAAAAACCAATTTCTTCGTTGAGTGGTTGGCGCTAGATTTGATTCGTGATGACGAGGGTGATGTGGTTGGTGTTACCGCCCTTGAAATGGAAACCGGTCAGGTTTATATCCTTGAAGCCAAGGTAGTGCTCTTGGCAACGGGCGGTGCAGGCCGTATTTGGGATGCATCTACTAACGCGTTTATCAATACCGGTGACGGTATGGGCCTTGCAGCGCGCGCAGGTATTCCATTGGAAGATATGGAGTTCTGGCAGTTCCACCCAACTGGCGTAGCTGGTGCGGGTGTGCTGTTGACAGAAGGCTGTCGCGGTGAGGGTGGTATCTTGCGTAATAAAGATGGTGAGCGTTTCATGGAACGCTATGCGCCAACCTATAAAGATTTAGCGCCACGGGATTTCGTATCCCGCTGTATGGATCAAGAAATTAAAGAAGGGCGCGGTTGCGGTCCTAACGGTGACTATGTAGTACTCGATTTGACGCACATTGGCGCCGAGACGATCATGAAGCGTTTGCCTTCGGTATATGAGATTGGTATTAACTTTGCTAACGTTGACGTTACCAAAGAGCCAATCCCCGTAGTACCAACGATTCACTATCAGATGGGTGGTATTCCTACTAACATCAATGGTCAAGTCGTTGTGCCTGCCAACGGCATTCACAATGAAATCGTTAATGGACTGTATGCAATTGGTGAATGCTCATGTGTTTCTGTGCATGGCGCTAATCGCTTAGGCACCAACTCATTGCTTGATCTCTTGGTATTTGGTCGCGCAGCTGGTAACCATATTGCTGGTTTGAACCTAAAGAATCGTGAGTTTAAGAAATTACCTGCGAATGCTGGCGAGCAAACTTTGGCACGCATTGCGGCGCTGGATAACTCTACCTCTGGTGAGTATGCGCAAGATGTAGCCAATGACATTCGTAAGTGCATGCAGAAATACGCTGGCGTATTCCGCAACCAAGAGCTGATGGATGAAGGTGTTCGTCAAATGGCAAAGTTAACCGAGCGTGCTAAGCACTTATGGGTTAAAGATAAATCGGAGATTTTCAATACTGCCCGCATTGAAGCTTTGGAAGTAGCCAACTTGGTTGAGACTGCTAACGCAACCATGATCTCTGCAGCTGCTCGTAAAGAAAGTCGCGGTGCACACTCACATGATGATCATCAAGAGCGCGATGATGACAATTGGATGAAGCATACCCTTTGGTATAGCGAAGGCAATAGGTTAACTTACAAGCCAGTTGTGTTAAAGCCCTTGACAGTTGAGTCCTTCCCTCCTAAAGAACGTACTTTCTAAGCGAAGAGAAATAGAACATGAGTGATATCCGTATATTTGAAATTTACCGCTACGATCCAGATGTCGATGCTGCACCCCGCATGGAGCGTTATGAGCTTGAACTGACAGGTGAGCGCATGTTGTTAGACGCTTTGATTTCCTTGAAGAAACAAGACGAAACTATTTCTTATCGTCGTTCATGCCGTGAAGGTGTTTGCGGTTCAGACGCAATGAACATCAACGGTAAAAACGGTTTGGCATGTTTGACTAATATGTTGACTTTGCCTAAGGTCATCACATTGCGCCCATTACCTGGTTTGCCAGTAGTGCGCGATTTGATTGTGGACATGACTTTGTTCTTTAAGCAATATCTGTCTATCAAGCCTTATTTAGTAAACGACAATCCACCTCCTGAAAAGGAGCGTCTCCAGAGTCCTGAAGAGCGTGAAGAGTTAAATGGTTTGTATGAGTGCATCTTGTGCGCATCATGCTCAACATCATGCCCATCCTTCTGGTGGAACCCAGATAAGTTTGTTGGCCCGGCTGGTTTGCTACAGGCATATCGCTTTATTGCTGATAGCCGCGACGAAGAAACCAATCTCCGTTTGGATAATTTAGAAGATCCATACCGTTTATTCCGTTGCCATACGATCATGAATTGCGTAGATGTATGTCCTAAGCACCTGAACCCAACGAAGGCGATTGGCAAGATCAAGGAGCTGATGGTTCGCAGGGCCGTATGACCCTCGGAAATGCAGAGTTATATCGTTTAAAGAGTGATGCTCGTAGGGGCTTACTAGAGAATGATTTAATTCTGCGACGTTTCTTTGAGCACTATGGCGCTCAGTTAAGCGCAGAAGAGGGAAAAGTATTAAGCCAGTTACTGGCCTTAGAAGACAACGATTTAATGGATCTCTTGATCGGTCGTAAAGATTCTGTGGCAGTCCTGGAGAAAGAGTTGCAAACTGACTCTTTTAAAGCGGTATTACATAAGCTGAGAGAGAAGTAATTCAGCCTTTTGATGCAATAGTAGTGAAAGCATGTGCTCGAATAGTGTATTAATCTTAATTTTGAATGACTAAGGATTAGAAATGATTGAATCGGACATCAAAGCAAAACTCTCGTTTTCGGATGGAACACCAGATATTGATCTGCCAATTTACAAAGGGACAGTAGGTCCTGACGTAATCGATATTCGTAAGCTCTATGGTCAGACTGGTAAGTTCACTTACGATTCCGGCTTTCTTTCTACTGCTTCATGCAATAGCAAAATTACTTACATTGATGGCGATAAAGGTGAATTGCTCTATCGCGGCTACCCCATTGAAGATTTAGCGAATAACTGTGATTTCTTGGAAGTTTGCTTTCTCTTGATCAACGGTGATTTGCCTAACGCTACTGAGAAAAAAGATTTTGAAAATATGGTCATGCACCACACGATGGTCCATGAGCAAATGCAGTTCTTCTTGCGTGGCTTCCGCCGTGATGCACATCCAATGTCAGTATTGACGGGTTTGGTTGGCGCAATGGCTGCGTTCTACCATGATGAGATTGACTATAGTGAGCCACATGCTCGTGAAGTAGCGCAAATTCGTTTGATTGCGAAGATGCCAACTTTAGTTGCGATGGCTTATAAGTATTCCGTAGGGCAGCCCTTTATCTATCCCGATAACTCTTTGTCTTACACCGCAAACTTTATGCGCATGATGTTTGCAACCCCATGTGAAGAATACAAAGTAAACCCTGTATTGGTTCGTGCTTTGGATCGTATCTTTACCTTGCATGCAGACCATGAGCAAAATGCTTCTACCTCAACTGTTCGCTTATGCGGTTCTTCTGGCACAAACCCATTTGCTGCTATCTCTGCTGGTATTGCTTGCCTTTGGGGCCCAGCTCACGGCGGTGCAAATGAAGCTTGCTTGCAGATGTTGAATGAAATTCAAGCAAACGGTGGGGTTGATAAGATTCATGAATTCATTGCTCAAGTAAAAGACAAGAACTCTAGCGTTCGCTTGATGGGCTTTGGCCACCGTGTTTACAAAAACTTCGACCCACGCGCAAAATTGATGCGTGAGACTTGCTATGAAGTATTGAGCGAACTCGGTCTACAAGATGATCCATTGTTCAAATTGGCAATGACTTTGGAGAAGATTGCTTTGGAAGATGAGTATTTTGTTAGCCGTAAACTCTATCCAAACGTTGATTTCTACTCTGGTATCGTTCAACGGGCTCTCGGTATTCCAACAGAAATGTTCACCTGTATTTTTGCTTTGGCAAGAACTGTAGGCTGGATTGCTCAGTGGGAAGAAATGATTACAGATCCTGAGTACAAGATTGGACGTCCACGTCAGTTGTATGTTGGTGAAACAACGCGTAAAGTTCCAAATATCTCAGTTCGTAAATAAGGCTTCAAAGGTCACTCATGTCTCGTACGCTTTATGACAAATTGTGGGATGACCACGTTGTTTACTCTGAAGAGGATGGCACAGCCACGATCTATATTGACCGTCAGTTGCTACATGAGGTAACCAGTCCTCAAGCATTTGAAGGTTTAAATTTGGCTGGTCGTCCCGTTTGGCGCATCTCCGCCAATTTAGCGGTCTCTGATCACAACGTTCCAACGACAGATCGTTCTGAAGGTATTACAGATCCGATCTCTAAGTTGCAAGTAGATACCTTGGATCAAAACTGTGATGCATTCGGTATTACCCATTACAAAATGAACGATACCCGCCAGGGGATTGTTCACGTCATTGGCCCAGAGCAGGGCGCAACATTGCCTGGCATGACAGTAGTGTGCGGAGACTCCCATACCAGTACTCATGGGGCATTCGGAGCTTTAGCCTTCGGCATTGGCACTTCCGAAGTTGAGCATGTATTGGCAACTCAAACCTTGCTCATGAAAAAGAGCAAAAATATGTTGGTACGAGTCGATGGCCGTTTGCAACCAGGCTCTACCGCTAAAGATATTGTCCTAGCAGTGATTGGCAAGATCGGCACTGCTGGTGGGACGGGTTACACCATTGAATTTGCAGGTGAAGCGATTCGTAATCTTTCAATGGAAGGTCGCATGACGCTTTGCAATATGGCAATTGAAGCTGGCGCTAGAGCTGGCCTTGTTGCTGTTGATGAAACCACGATTGAATATCTTCAAGGACGTCCCTATGCACCTCAGGGCCCTGCAATGTTGCAAGCCATGCAGTATTGGAGAACCTTGCGTTCAGATGCTGATGCAAAATTTGATGCAGTAGTGGAATTGCGTGCAGAGGAGATTGCTCCTCAAGTGACTTGGGGTACTTCTCCAGAAATGGTGCTCGCTATTAGTGAACGCGTACCTGATCCCGAAAAAGAGCGTGATCCAAATAAACGTTCTGCCATGGAGCGTGCCTTGGAGTACATGAATCTGATTCCAAATACACCGTTAAGCAGCATCTCTGTAGACAAAGTATTTATTGGCTCTTGTACTAATAGCCGTATTGAAGATATTCGAGCAGCCGCTAAGGTGGTTGATCGCCTTGGTAAGAAGGTTGCCGCTAATGTGAAGTTAGCCTTAGTAGTTCCTGGTTCTGGTTTGGTAAAAGCCCAAGCGGAACGTGAAGGCTTGGATCGCATCTTCAAGGCCGCAGGCTTTGAATGGCGTGAGCCTGGTTGCTCAATGTGTTTAGCCATGAATGCGGATCGCTTAGAGCCGGGTGAGCGTTGTGCTTCCACGTCGAATCGCAATTTTGAAGGTCGCCAAGGTAACGGCGGTAGAACCCATTTAGTTAGCCCAGCAATGGCTGCAGCAGCTGCAATCGAAGGTCATTTTGTTGACGTTCGTAAAATTTCTTAAAGGCATCTCAATCATGAAATTTTCTCCAATCTCTTTAATTGCCAGATTAACTATCGTTGGTATTGCAGGCTTAGTCATCTCAGCATGCAGTAGCACTATGGAAGGTATGGGCAAAGATTTGCAGAATATGGGCAATTCAATGGGGGGCACTAGCTCAAGCCAACAAAATAATCAGTCTCAAACTAAGGGTAAGGATGTTGTCGTTACTCCTGTGAAGTAATCAATCAAAGTTAAAGCT
Organism: uncultured beta proteobacterium; assembly: GCA_903843315.1. Classification (GTDB taxonomy): domain Bacteria; phylum Pseudomonadota; class Gammaproteobacteria; order Burkholderiales; family Burkholderiaceae; genus Polynucleobacter. The sequence continues at coordinate 10,138 of CAIMPQ010000186.1, read as the reverse complement.
CGAATCATGGATAAATTTACGGTATACAAAGGTTTAGTTGCTCCGCTTAATCGCGAGAACGTGGATACCGATGCCATCATTCCAAAACAGTTTCTGAAGTCCATTAAAAAGACGGGCTTTGGCCAAAACCTGTTTGATGAATGGCGCTACTTGGATCATGGCGAGCCAGGCCAAGATTGCACTAATCGCCCCATTAATCCAGATTTTGTTCTCAATCAAGCTCGCTATAAAGGCGCAGGAATTCTTCTGGCGCGTAAAAACTTTGGTTGCGGAAGCTCCCGTGAACATGCGCCTTGGGCTTTGGATCAATTTGGTTTTAGAGCGGTCATTGCCCCTAGTTTTGCCGATATTTTCTACAACAATTGCTTTAAAAATGGCCTTCTGCCCATCGTGCTCTCAGAGCAGCAGGTAGATCACCTTTTTAATGAAACCATGGCATTTAATGGCTTTGAGCTCACTATTGACCTTGAACGTCAGGAAGTGATTGCACCGGATAACAAGACCTATAGCTTCGAAGTAGCCCCATTTAGAAAGTACTGTCTCCTTAATGGCTTGGACGATATTGGCTTAACCCTGCAACATGCAGATAAAATCAAGGCTTATGAAGCTGAGCGCATTCTGAAGATGCCTTGGCTTGCGACACAATTGCCCTAATTTTGCAGAGTTAAAGGTCTTTCATGAAAATTGCAGTTCTCCCGGGCGATGGCATCGGTCCGGAAATCGTTGCTCAAGCCGTTCGAGTATTAAACGCACTCGGTCCCAAGTTTGATCTAGAGGAAGCTCCAGTCGGTGGCGCTGCCTACGATATCTCAGGTCATCCCTTACCGCCAGCCACTCTTGAGTTGGCCAAAAAAGCCGATGCTATTTTGTTTGGTGCAGTAGGGGATTGGAAGTACGACACCCTCGCACGCGAACTGCGTCCAGAGCAGGCGATCTTAGGATTGCGTAAACACCTGGAGTTATTTGCCAATTTCAGGCCAGCCATTTGTTATCCAGAACTCACCGCTGCATCTAGTCTCAAGCCAGAAATTATTGGGGGCTTAGATATTTTGATTGTTCGTGAACTGAATGGCGATATTTATTTTGGACAGCCACGTGGAATACGTACTTCTGAATTACCTTTATTTAAGGGTGCGCGCGAAGGTTTTGACACCATGCACTACAGCGAGCCTGAGGTAGAGCGGATTGGTCGTGTTGCATTTGAAGCAGCGCGTAAGCGTAGCAAAAAAGTATGCAGTGTTGATAAGGCAAATGTTTTGGAAACCTCACAGCTTTGGCGTGAGGTGATGATTCGGATTGCCAAAGAGTATCCGGATGTAGAGTTATCCCATATGTATGTAGATAATGCGGCGATGCAGTTGGTTAAAGCACCTAAAGCATTTGATGTGGTGGTTACTGGCAATCTTTTTGGCGATATTCTGTCTGATGAGGCGGCAATGCTCACGGGCTCTATCGGTATGCTGCCTTCAGCCTCCCTAGATAAGAACAACAAAGGCTTATATGAGCCAAGCCATGGTTCTGCCCCGGATATCGCTGGCAAAGGCATTGCTAATCCATTGGCGACTATTTTGTCGGCAGCAATGATGTTACGTTATTCCTTAGGAATGCCTGCAGAAGCGGAGCGCATTGAAAAGGCTGTGCAAAAAGTATTAGCGCAAGGCTTGCGTACTGCAGACATTTATACAGAAGGTACTCAAAAGGTAAGCACTGTCCAAATGGGTGATGCAGTTGTTGCGGCATTGGCATAAATAAGAAGCACTATAAATATATTCACTAGATAGTTGATCATCATGGCAAATACAAAAACACCATTGGTAGGTTTAGTTGGTTGGCGCGGTATGGTTGGTAGCGTTCTGATGGAAAGAATGCTCGCTGAAAAAGATTTCGATTTGATTGAGCCAGTATTTTTTAGTACCAGCCAAGCTGGTGGCGAAGTGCCATTGCTGAATGGTCAAAAAGTGAGCAAAAGCGAAAGCACGCTGCAAGATGCCAATGACATTCAAGCCTTGTCTCGCTGCGACATCATTCTGACCTGCCAGGGTGGCGACTACACCAATGAGATTTTCCCAAAGCTGCGTGCTGCAGGCTGGAATGGTCATTGGATCGACGCTGCTAGTGCCTTACGCATGAAGGATGATGCAGTGTTGGTTTTGGATCCCGTGAATCGTCCGGTGATCGACAAAGCTTTGGCTGCGGGTGGCAAGAATTGGATTGGTAGTAACTGTACCGTTAGCTTAATGATGATGGCAATGGGTGGTTTAGTGAAGGCAGATATGGTCGAGTGGATCAGTGCCATGACTTATCAAGCGGCATCCGGAGCGGGCGCACAAAATATGCGTGAGTTACTACTGCAGATGGGCGCATTGCGCGACAGCGTTGCTACCGAATTAGCAGATCCTTCATCATGGATTTTGGACATCGATCGCAAAATTACCGAAACTTTGCGTTCACCTGATTTTCCGAAAAAGAATTTCCGTAATACCCCCTTAGCTGGAAGCTTGATTCCCTGGATCGACGTACCGGTGGAGAATGGTCAAACTAAAGAAGAGTGGAAGGGTGGCGCTGAGTTCAACAAGATCTTAGGTCGTCCCGCATTCCGTACACCAGGCAGTATTCCAATTGATGGTTTGTGCGTGCGTGTCGGTGCAATGCGTTGCCACTCACAGGGCTTGACTGTGAAATTGAAGAAAGATATCCCCCTTGAGGAAATCGAAGCTATTTTGGCCAACGACAACCAGTGGGTCAAAGTGGTTCCGAATGACCGTGAATCTACCGAGCGTGATTTATCACCTGCAGCTGTCAGTGGAACATTAAGTGTTCCGATTGGACGTTTACATAAATTAGCAATGGGTCCAGAGTATCTTGGGGCTTTTACGGTTGGTGACCAATTGTTATGGGGCGCTGCAGAACCATTGCGCCGTATGCTAAGAATCTTGCTCGAAAAATAATGTTACAAACCTGTCAACGCCGCTTTGTAAAAGCGCTTTGCTTTATTTGGCTTAGTTGGTCATGTGCGGCTTGGGCGGTGACTTTAGGTTCACCACAGCTTCAGTCGAGGGCTGGGGAACCACTCCGCGTAGAAATTCCGATTCGGATTGCAGCTGATGAAACGGCTACTTTAGATAGTCTGAAGGCAACAACGCCGAGTAAAGCAGCCTATGAGCGTCTTGGAATTTCTCAAAAGATTCTAGAACTCAATCCACAGGTGATGGTGTATCGCAATCGCCAAGAGAAGTTAATGGTCCTGGTAGAGACAGTCAATTCAGTTCCAATCACAGATGATCCCTTTGTCGATGTTTTAGTTAATCTGACCTGGGCAAGCGGAAGCCTAACCAAAACCTACACCTTACTCTTGGGCGATGTTCAAAAAGTACTGGTGAAGCCTGGTCAAACGCTCTCCGAAATCGCTGCATTGATGGCTCCGCAATTAGAGGGTGCTACTTTAGATCAAACCATGATGGCTTTATACAAAGCCAATCCAGATGCATTCGCTAGTGGCAGTATTAATCGCTTAGCTGCAGGAGCTGAATTAAGCAAGCCAAGCCAAGCGCTTCTCCGCTCCATTAGTCCTGCAGAGGCAAACCAATTTGTTGCTGATGCAAATACAGAGTGGCGTGCAGAGCAGGTGGATAAGGGTTCTGCTGCAGGAACGTCTAAACCTGGCGATACCAAGGCTGGAGCCTCAGCTCCCAAGGATCGCCTGAAGATTGGTTCAAGCGCAGAAGGTAATGAGCAAGAGCGCCGCTATACCGAAGAGCTCGTTGCCCAAGAAAAACAATTAGAGCAGGCTAAAACACGCGTTGCTGAGTTAGAAAAAAACATTGCAGATCTTCAAAGCCTGTTAGATAAATCCAAAGATAAAAAAGCAGCTGAAAATAACTTTGGACTTGGTGGTTTTGCTCCCGCTGTTTTGGCCATCGGTTTAATCGCATTCACTGGTCTATTGCTGTGGGCATTTGCGCGTAATGCAAGACGCTCTGAAGGGGCTAATTTCCAGGCGACAAGAACCCATGCTCCACAGACTTCAGAAAAATCTGTGCCTGGGGCTCACTTCGAAATGCCTGAGCGCACTAAAGCGTTATTTGCTGGGATTGATCTAGATCTCTCGAAGCCAATCAATGAAATTTCACCGGTAACGCCAATAGCAGCTTCAAATCCATTGGCCGATACCTTACGCGTCAAGCTCAATCTGGCGCGTGCCTATATCACGATAGAAGATTTTTCTGCTGCGATGAAGTCTTTAGAAGAAGTATTGCGTGTGAGTAATTCAGTGGATCCTGTAATTACGATTGAAGCACAAGGTTTATTAGCAGAGCTTTCGCATCGCAATGCCTAAGGCCCAGAGTGTGAACCGATGCGCATAGCACTCGGCCTGCAATATGACGGCAGTCCCTATTCTGGGTGGCAAACTCAGGTAAATCAAAATTCAGTTCAAGACGAATTAGAGAAAGCCGTTTCTGCCTTTGTAGGCGAGGAATCATGTAAGGATTTTCCGATTCGCAGCATTACTGCCGGCAGAACAGATACTGGGGTACATGCTTTAGGTCAAGTGGTGCACTTTGATACCAATGTTGAACGTGAAGTATTTTCCTGGGTCAGAGGCATCAACTCTTTTCTACCCAGCTCTATCGTAGTCAATTGGGCAAAAGAAGTGCCTGCTGAATTTAGTGCGCGCTTTTCTGCATTTGAGCGCACTTATATTTATGCCTTACATGCAGGCCCCTGTCGGGCGCCGATGGTAAATGCTAGGGCAGGTTACTTATTGCTTCCACCAAATAAATGGCTAGACGTAGAGGGGATGAAACAAGCGGCTCGGTGTCTTATTGGCGAGCATGATTTCAGTTCATTTAGATCTTCTGAGTGTCAGAGTAAGACACCAGTCAAAACGCTGCACTCGATTGAAATCATTTCGGAAGAGCCCTGGCTCTATTTTTCTATTCGGGGAAATGCTTTTTTACATCACATGATCCGTAATCTCGTTGGTTGCTTTCTCCAAATTGGACAAGCTAGGCAAAAGCCAGAGTGGATGGCAGAGGTCTTAGAAGCCAAAAATAGACAAATAGCTGCACCAACATTTATGCCTGATGGTCTGTACTTGGCTAAGATTGCTTACCCAGACGAGTTCGGTATTCCAGACCCCTGGCTGAAAAACTCTTGGCTGCCAACCCAAATCATTGCTTCATAAGGCTTTATTATTCATTTATGGGCTTACTGACATACTCACCTGGACGAACTAGAGTCAAAATCTGCGGGTTAAGGACTTCTGCAGATATTGATGCAGCTGTTGCAGCTGGCGTGGATGCTGTGGGTTTTGTGTTTTATCCCCCCAGTGTTCGGGCGGTAAGTCCCAATGTCGCTGCCCAGCTAATTTCCAGGCTTCCTGCTGGGATAGATGCTGTTGGTTTGGTGGTCAACCCCACGAATGCCGAGTTTGCAGCCATTAAAAATGCTGCTCCCATCACCTTATGGCAATTTCATGGGGATGAGTCCCCAGAGCGCTGTATTGAGCTCGCCGATGGAATGCCTTGGATGAAAGCCGCCCGGGTGGGGCAGGACTTCGCTTTTGGTAAATTTTCCCTACAATATAGGCAAGCAAATGCTTTTCTGCTGGATGCCCTCGTCGAGGGTTATGGTGGCGGAGGCGTTCCTTTTGATTGGCAGGGGATTCCACAGACATGGGTAAGCGAAAACGCGCCTCGGGTCGTTTTGAGTGGTGGATTGAACACGCACAACGTGGGCGAGGCCATTGCACGCCTGCATCCTTGCGCGGTTGACGTCTCTAGTGGCGTAGAAAGCAGCAGGGGTGTTAAAGATCCTGCGCTCATGGCTGAATTTGTAAAAGCAGTGCGCGCGGTAGATGAGAAATCATCATCCCAATAATTTGCTGTAAATAAATCAAAAGAGGTAGCTATGTACGACAAGCCAGATGCACGAGGACACTTCGGTCCTTACGGCGGTGTGTTTGTTTCTGAGACATTAATGTATGCATTAGATCAACTCAAAGAGACTTATGCTAAATATCAACACGATCCCGAGTTTATCGAAGAGTTTCATTACGAGCTAAAACACTTTGTCGGTAGACCATCGCCGGTTTATCACGCGAAACGTTGGAGCGAAATGCTGGGTGGTGCACAGATTTATCTTAAGCGTGAAGACTTAAACCACACTGGTGCTCATAAAATTAATAATGTGATTGGTCAGGCAATGCTGGCTAAGCGCATGGGTAAGCCGCGCATTATTGCGGAGACTGGAGCAGGGCAGCATGGCGTAGCTACTGCCACTATTTGTGCACGCTTTGGCTTAGATTGCACTGTCTATCAGGGTTCAGTCGACGTTGCTCGCCAAGCCCAAAACGTATTCCGCATGAAGCTGTTGGGTGCCAAAGTGGTGCCCGTTGAGTCAGGGACCAAAACATTAAAAGATGCACTCAATGAAGCCATGCGCGATTGGGTAACTAACGTAGACAATACTTTCTACATCATTGGCACTGTCGCTGGACCACACCCTTATCCGATGATGGTGCGCGATTTCCAGAGCGTCATTGGTGAAGAGTGCAAAGTACAAATGCCTGAAATGACCGGTCGTCAACCTGACTATGTTCTCGCTTGCGTTGGTGGGGGTTCTAATGCTATGGGCATTTTTTATCCTTACATTGATTTTGCCGAAGTCAAACTCATTGGTGTCGAAGCTGCAGGTCATGGCCTGGGTAGTGGTTTACATTCTGCCGCCCTGTGTGTGGGTAAGCCTGGGGTATTGCATGGCAATCGTACTTATTTATTGCAAGATGAGAATGGTCAGATTTCTGAAACGCATTCTGTATCAGCTGGTATGGACTATCCCGGAGTTGGCCCTGAGCATGCATGGTTAAAAGACTCCGGTCGTGCCGACTATGTTGCTATTACTGATGAGGAAGCTTTGCAAGCATTCCATGATTGCTGTCGCATCGAGGGCATTATTCCTGCGCTTGAGTCTGCTCATGCCATTGCTTATGCCTGTAAGCTCGCCAAGACTTTGCCGAAAGACAAAACCATCTTGGTAAACCTTTCTGGTCGTGGCGATAAAGATATGCACACCGTCGCGCAAGCTACCGGATCTGAAGGTTAAGAAATAGTTATGTCGAAAATTACAGCACTCTTTAAAGAGTTAAAAGCCTCAGGTAAAAAAGGACTCATTCCTTTTATTACTGCAGGCGATCCTGATCCAAAGTTAACTGTTGAGTTGATGCATGCATTAGTACGGGGTGGCTCCAGTGTGATTGAGTTAGGTGTACCTTTTTCAGATCCCATGGCTGACGGTCCTGTCATTCAAAGATCTTCTGAACGTGCCTTAACCCACGGAGTGACATTGCATAGTTGCTTGGAAATGGTAAAAGAGTTTCGAAAAAAAGATGTCAACACGCCAGTGGTCTTGATGGGTTATGCAAATCCTGTTGAACAAATGGGGGCAGAACGTTTTGCAACCGAAGCAAAAGCTGCTGGCGTTGACGGCGTGTTGGTAGTGGATTATCCGCCGGAAGAGTGCGTTGATTTTGCTGCGCGTATGCGCGTTGCTGGCATTGACCCGATTTTCTTATTGGCTCCAACTTCATCACATGAACGCATTAAAGAGGCTGCCAAAATCGCTTCTGGCTATATCTATTATGTGTCGATGCGTGGGGTTACTGGTGCATCCCACCTGAATACCCAAGATGTGGCTAGCATCATCCCGAAAATTCGGGAAGAAACAGACATTCCGATTGCTGTAGGCTTTGGAATTAGCGATGCTGCTAGCGCTAAGGCAGTATCCACTAGCGCCGATGCAGTGGTCATTGGCAGCCGAATTATTCGGCTTTTAGAAGAAGCGCCTCCTGGTCAGGCAGTACAATCACTGGAAACCTTCATTCGTGAGATTCGCGACGCATTGGATAGTTAAAAACTAATGAGCTGGATAGATAAATTACTCCCACCCCAAATTCAACATACTGATCCTGCAAATCGCAAATCAGTACCAGAAGGATTGTGGGTTAAGTGCCCGAGTTGTGAAACGGTTCTTTACAGCACTGATATTGAAGCCAATCTTTCAGTTTGTCCAAAATGTAGTCATCACATGCGCATTGGCGCACGTCAACGCTTGGATAAACTATTAGACCCTAAAGGGCGTTATGAAATCGGCGCGGATATTTACCCAACTGACCCACTGAAATTTAAAGATTCTAAAAAATATACCGATCGGATTAAAGAAGCCAACGACGCTTCCGGTGAATCAGAAGCCTTGATGGTCATGGGCGGAAAAATCGAAAGCATTCCAGTTGTCGCAGCGTGTTTTGAGTTTCAGTATATGGGCGGCTCAATGGGTTCTGTAGTGGGGGAGCGTTTTGCGCGTGGCGTTCAAGAAGCGATCAATAAAAAGTGCGCTTTTATTTGTGTTACCGCTACTGGTGGTGCGCGGATGCAAGAAAGCCTGCTCTCTTTATTTCAGATGGCTAAGACCAATTCCATGTTGACCTTACTATCTAAAAAAGGTTTGCCATACATCAGCGTCTTGACTGACCCCACTATGGGCGGTATCTCTGCCAGCTTTGCCTTTATGGGCGATGTTGTAATGGCTGAGCCAAAAGCTTTAATCGGTTTTGCTGGTCCGCGCGTGATTGAGCAAACCGTACGTGAAAAATTGCCGGAAGGATTCCAGCGTTCGGAGTTCCTGATGCAAAAAGGCGGAATTGACATGATTGTCGATCGTCGCCAAATGCGTGGCGAGATTGCACGTCTATTAGCGCTCTTGCAAAAACTTCCAGAGCCTGCGATTGCGGGTAGCGCAGCCGTTTAAGCGCTTGAGCACAGCACACCAAGCCCCCATTCTTTTTTCTAGCCTAGAGGCTTGGCTTAGCCACCTCGAAACTGCTCATCCCGTTGGCATTGATATGGGTCTTGAGCGTATTAATCGAGTCAAGGCAGCATTGGATCTGCATTTTGACTGCCCCGTCATTACGGTGGCTGGTACTAATGGCAAAGGCTCGACTTGCGCTTACCTTGAAAGTATTTTGCTCGCGTCTGGTTATCGGGTGGGCTGCCATACTTCACCGCACTTACTGAAATTTAACGAGCGCGCACGGTTGAATGGTGAAGAGGTCAATGACCATCTTTTACTTGAGCACTTTGCTGCTGTTGAAAAAGCCCGCGTGAGTTTGGTTGATGCACCGACGCTCACTTATTTTGAATTCACCACCTTAGCCATCATGCACTTGTTTGCTAAATCCAATGTAGATGCAGTCGTGTTGGAAGTAGGCATGGGTGGTCGTTTGGATGCTGTCAACATTGTGGATGCGGATTGCGCAATTGTGACGAGCATCGATATTGATCACGCAGACTTCTTGGGTAGCACCCGGGAAGCGATTGGTCGCGAGAAGGCAGGTATTTTCCGCCCAGGACAGATTGCCGTCTGTGGGGATCCAGTTCCACCGCAATCATTAATCGACTATGCCGAAAAATTAGGCTGCGATCTCTGGTTGCAGGGTCGTGATTACAACTTCCAGGGAGATAAACAACAATGGGGTTGGGCTGGACGCAAAAAACGTTTTAGTGGTCTTGGCTATCCAGCTCTCAGAGGGGCTAACCAAATTCTGAATGCTTCTGCAGTGATTGCCGCCTTGATGGCCTTACATCAGCGCTTACCTGTGAGCGCGCAGGATATTCGGAATGGCTTTGCCCTAGTTGAGTTGCCTGGCCGCTTTCAGGTGCTACCTGGACAGCCTACGGTGGTCTTGGATGTTGCCCATAATCCCCACGCCGCAGCCACCTTAGCGCAAGGTCTGGATAAGATGGGATACCACCCTTATACCTATGCCATTTTTGGCGCTATGGCGGATAAAGACCTTGATGGTGTGATTAAACCCCTTTTAGGTATTGTGGATTTTTGGTTTTGTACTGATTTGCCAACCCCTAGGGCCGCTAGCGCCCAAGTTTTGGCCCAGAAGCTTGAGGCATTGGGTGTAAAGCCAAATAATGGCTTGGACGGGGGTATTGAATGCTTCCTAGATCCTGCTGCAGCGTATCAAAAAGCGCTGTCTAAAGCGGGTGAGGGTGATAGAATTGTGACCTTCGGATCCTTCTATACTGTTGCAGGCGTAATGATTTACCGAAACAACCAGGCCCACTGATCC
>CAIMPQ010000185.1 GCA_903843315.1 uncultured beta proteobacterium | reverse complement strand
TCTAATGGATTCATAAATAGCGATATTGGACTAATTGTGGGGAAGTAGAGGGCCTATCTTGGTCTGTTTGCGGATATTCCACAAGAGATCGATGGCTTTAGCCATTTCGGCAGGACTTGCGCCCCCGCTAAATGCGGCTAGACGAAGGGCTTTATCAGTAATCTCAGCGCGACTTAAAGTATTTCCAGGGTCACCTTTGGGTTCATCCACACGACCTTCCAGAATTTGTCCATTGTTTAAATAGACTTTCACTTTACCGATCCAGCGTTGAGGATATGCAGCATCCACTTCAAGATCCAAAGTCATCGTGACGCGATCGCGAAATAAACAAATCGCCTCATCATGAAAATGCTGATCAAATTCTTGCAGGCCAGCAAATTGATAGTGAGCAACGAGAGCAAGTACGGTACCCATTGAAAACTTGGATTGATGCACGGTAGCGGGATCCGTCACAGGACCCAAGACATCAATTGCACCCTGATGTACGAGGGTTTCCACTTTAGCGATGTCACTAGGCTTGAGTTTGTTGGCCAGCATCACTTGCAAGAGCGCATCCGCAGCAGGGTGGGTATGGCGGCATGAGGCATGGTATTTAAAGCTCGTCTCAGCTAAAGCCCAGCGACTGCCTAAGCGATCAATCAATTTGCTGGGATCTGCATCACTAGTCATGCCTGCAGCTAAACCTTGTTTGCCTTCAAGGATATGCTCTGCGCCAGTAAAGCCCGCTTGAGCAATATAGGCTGACATGAGGCCTGTAGCGGCTGCGTGAGCAGTATGCAGTTGCTTAGAGTCGGCGGCATCGCGCAAGAATTCCCAAAGACCAGCTGATTGTGTGCCAGCTGAACCAAAAGCATGCAGCATTTGCTCGGGGTTCAATTTGAGAAGGTGTCCTACAGCGGCTGCAGCAGCCAGAGTTCCTGCTGTGCCAGTCGTATGAAACACTTTGTAATGGGAGCGACCTAAAAATTCACCAACGCGGATGCCCACTTCATAACCAGCTACTGCTGCAACGAGTAGATCTTCACCAGAGGCGCCAATTGCTTGGGCACATGCTAACGCAGGCGGGAACACCACCGTAGCTGGATGAAAGACAGAGCCATTGTGAACATCGTCTTGCTCTGCCACATGTGAAGCTGCAGCGTTGGCCATTGCCGCTAAAAAGGGGCTAGAGCTATTGCGCGAGATCAGGATTTCAGAAGGACCAGGATGAGCGCTATCGAAGCCTCCCATGTTCTGAGCAAATTGAGTAATGGTTTCAACAGGACGGGCGCCTTTGCCTGCCACTGCTGAGCCAAACCAGTCCACCAATAAATCTTCAGCGCGATTGATGACATCGTTCGGGATGTCGCTTATTTTTAGCTTGGCGGCAAAGCTGGCAAGTTGGCGAGATAAGTGTTCAGTAGTCATAAGTCAAATCTCTTGTTAAGCAAGAACTGCAGTGGCTTGCATAGTAAGCCAGCCTTCGTGGTCTTGCGCCCAAATGGCAATCGTTTTACCACTAGGGTCTATTTCTAAATCTGGCTTAGCGCATACTTTGAATATATTGATATCAAAGGTCGGGCGAATCGCACGGAACTCAAAACTCTTCAGTTTGCACCCCGGAATACTTTGACGCACCAAATCAACCAACAGAGTAGCGATCAAAGGACCATGCACAATTAAGCCTGGATAACCTTCTACTTCAGTAACGTATTTGCGGTCGTAATGGATGCGATGGCCATTAAACGTTAATGCTGAATAGCGAAATAGCAAGACATCATCTGGCGTAATGGTTTTACTCCACTTTGCATCAATAGGTGCGGGAGTTGGAGGAACGGGTTTGTCATCTGGTCCTGGTGCATCACGATAGACAATGTCGTGCTCTTCAACAATAGCCAATCCATGGTGATTTGAGATCTCGTGCTTAACCAATACAAAAATCAAATCACCCGTGCGTCCTGCTTTATGGGTTACAGATTCAATTTTAGAAACACGCTCGACTTCATCTCCAATAGAAAGTGGAGCCAACCACTGTATGCGACTACCCGCCCACATGCGTCGTGGCAATGGAACAGGAGGTAGAAAACCGCCGCGCTTAGGGTGACCATCAGGACCAATCTCGGATTCCCGGGCATGGGGTAAAAAATAGAGCCAATGCCAAAGCTCAGGTAAAAAAGTACCGCTCACTGGCGCTGGATCATCTCGATCTAGCGTTGCCGAAAGCGCGCGCACTGGAGCGGCGGTTATGCTGTCTTGGAAAGACTCGGATTTACCAAGCCATTCTTGTAGGTGGGTAATAGTTTGGGGTTCGATACGCATAAGGTCCATTATGCCAACCTTAGGAAAAACCTCAGCCCATTAAAACGGATGCCAAGTAAACGAGCAGCCCAGTTAGGGCAGACCCTCCTAATACTGTGATAACGCCTTTTTGGAACTTAAATAGAGCTAATCCTGCCAATAGACAAATCAGGATCGAGATCCAGGAAATCGATCCTCCAAGACCTCTCGGTAAAAAGACGTGATACGCAAAAAATAGACCCAGATTCGCAATGACACCAACTACTGCCGCAGTAATGGCGGTGAGAGGTGCAGTAAATCCGAGCTTGCCATGAGTGGATTCAATGAGAGGCCCACCGACCAAGATAAAAAAGAACGAGGGTAAAAAAGTAAACCACGTTGCTACACAAGCACCAAGCACACCAAACCAAAATGGATTACTACTGCCAATGAGATGTTGAATGTGTCCCGCAAGGTAACCAACAAACGCAACCACCATGATGAGCGGTCCCGGTGTCGTTTCACCAAGTGCTAAACCATCAATCATTTGGTTGGCGCTCAGCCAATGAAAGTGATCGACTGCCCCCTGATAGACATAAGGCAGAACCGCGTATGCGCCGCCAAAGGTAAGCAGAGCGGCTTTGGTAAAGAACCAGGCTAATTGAGGGTAGAGCGTCTGCCAGCCAAAGATAGCAAGGAGTATTCCAAAGGGAAGTAGCCAGAAAAATAGTGCAACGGCACTGTGGTGCACCGTTTTTTGCATACTAAATTGAGCATGCTTTGGACTGGGTGTGTCGTCATCAATCATGGCACTACCGTAATGTTTTTCTTTGCCGTTATCGTGGCCAGCACTTTGCTGAAAATATTCTGGGTAGTGCTTACCTCCCCAAAAACCAACTGCTGCAGCAATCAGAACAATAATCGGAAAGGCTAAATTGAATATAAAGATGGCTAAGAAAGACCCGAGCGCAATCCACTTCAGTGCTTGATTGTGAATGGTGCGTTTACCAATACGAACGGCTGCATGCAAAACAATGGCAACGACTGCTGGCTTAATGCCAAAAAAGATTGCAGCAATCCAGGGAACCTGTCCAAAGGTGAGGTATACCCAAGACAAGGCGATCAAGATAAAAAGCGACGGCAACACAAACAGAGTGCCGGCAAGAATGCCACCCCAACTGCGGTGCATCAACCAGCCTATATAGGTAACCAGTTGCTGGGCTTCAGGACCCGGTAATAGCATGCAGTAATTTAAAGCATGTAAAAAGCGCCGCTCAGAAATCCAGCGACGCTTTTCGACCAACTCTTGATGCAGAACAGCGATTTGTCCTGCTGGACCACCAAAACTAATGAAGCCTAATTTTGCCCAGAACTTTAATGCTTCTTTTAGAGGAATAGTGTTTGATTGGTTTTGCCCTTCGCTCAACTTACTCGCCCATTCCGCCTGCAACTTGACTAAAGCCATTATCAACGTAGACGATTTCAGCAGTGATGCCATTCGCTAGATCAGAGAGTAAAAACGAGGCGGCATTACCCACATCATCAATAGTCACGTTACGGCGCATTGGTGCCGCAGCTTCTACGGCCCCGAGGATTTTGCCAAAGTCTTTAATGCCAGAGGCGGCCAAAGTTTTAATTGGTCCAGCTGAGATCGCATTTACACGGATCCCTTTTGGACCCAGTGAATTGGCCAGGTAGCGTACTGAAGCCTCCAATGAAGCTTTTGCAAGACCCATGGTGTTGTAGTGTGGAACAGTGCGCATCGATCCAAGGTAGGTGAGTGTTAACAATGCTGCATTCGGGCGCAACATTGGTAATGCTGCTTTACCCATTGCAGGAAAACTGTAGGCAGAAATGTCATGTGCAATCCGATAGGCTTCGCGACTGAAACCGTCCAAGAAATCACCTGCGATCGCCTCACGTGGGGCAAACCCGATGGCATGCACGAAACCGTCAAACTGGGGCCACGTTTTTGCTAGATCTGTAAATAAGGCCTCAATTTGCTCATCACTACTTACATCGCAGTCAAAAATGAGCTCCGTATCGAATTCTTTAGCGAAATCAACGGTACGCTCCTTAAAACGTTCGCCTACATAGGTAAGGGCGAGTTCAGCACCCTCACGGTGACAAGCCTTGGCGATGCCATAGGCAATCGAGCGGTTCGAGAGGAGGCCGGTAATAAGGATTTTTTTGCCGGAAAGAAAGCCCATGATGTGTCCTTTGCTTCAAATATGATTAGCTATCTACAATTGTTGCATATATGCCCACCCTAAACCCCATTCGCCGAACAGCCCAATTCTTACTTCTAGCCTTATTGGTGGGGATGGGGGCTCATTCAACGCAGGCGGCTCAAGGGATTTCCCAGTATGGAAAGCCAAAATATGCTGAGGGATTTGCTCATTTTGATTACGTAAATCCCAACGCCCCTCGGGGTGGCACCCTCACTTTGCCAAATCCTGGCCAAAGAACCAGCTTCGATAAGTTCAATCCCTTTACTTTGCGCGGTGTCACTGCCCCGGGTATTGAGTTGATGTTCGAATCTTTAGCCGAGGGGAGTGCAGATGAGGTATCGAGTATTTATGGCTTGCTAGCGGAAGATATTGCAGTAGCGCCAGATCATCTGTCAGCCACTTTTCGGATTCGTCCAGAAGCCAAGTTTTCAGACGGGACTCCAGTATTGGCAGCAGACGTCAAACATAGCTTTGATGTTTTGATGAGCGGTAAAGCGCATCCACGTTACAAAACTACTTTTGCAGATATAGCAGAGGCAGTTGTTCTTTCTGACCGATCAGTACGATTTAATTTTAAGAACAACAATGCAGAACTTCCCATCTTGGCAGGAACGCTCCCGATTTTTTCTCGCAACTGGGGCAAGAAAGCGGATGGCTCAATCGTTCCCTTCGAGAAGATTGCGTTTGAAGTACCACTTGGTAGTGGCCCCTATTTAATTGAATCATTTAAAGCCGGCAAATCCATTGTTTACAAAAGAAACCCACAATATTGGGCAGATCAATTGAGTAAGCCTCTGAATGTACGGGTTGGTTTTTATAATTTTGATCGCGTACTTTACAAGCTTTATAGCGATGATGCGGTCAGACTTGAGGCCTTTAAGGCAGGGGAGTTTGATGCCCTCGTGGAGTACCGCGCCAAGATATGGGCCAAGGGGTATGTCGGCACAAAGTTTGATAATGGCACGCTCTTAAAGAAAGCATTCTTCAATCACAATGGCGCCGGTATGCAAGGCTTTGCCATGAATCTGCGTCGCCCCATCTTTAAAGATGTTCGGGTGCGTGAAGCCTTAGGCTACGCCTTAGATTTTGAATGGCTTAACCGCCAAATTTTTTACGATCAGTACAGCCGTATCAATAGTTATTTTCAGAATAGCGATTTGAGTGCAAACTTTGATGGTCCCAGAAAACCGACCGAAGCAGAGTTGAAATTGCTCAGGCCATTAAAAGCAAAATATCCACAATGGGTACCAGATGCTGTATTTGAACCAATGCCGCCTGCACCCTCTACTAAGCCACCTGGTAGCCT
>CAIMPQ010000184.1 GCA_903843315.1 uncultured beta proteobacterium | reverse complement strand
TTACACACCAAAGCAATTGGAGTACAAAACGGGCGGCCCCTCATTGATCGAACACCTCTACACCGAGGAACTGATTCGAGATCTTACAAAAGAATTTCAAATACTCGATTTGCGCTGCTATGAAAAAGAGCTCAATGAAGGTGCAAGACATGCAGGCATGTCTGCCTTGTTAGGCCTTGTTGCTAAGAAGTAAGTTATTTGTCATGAGGATGATGGAAGCATACGTGCATCACAGGGAAATACCGATTGCAACGCTTATTCAATCCGTAACTCAGTAGTTTTCGCTATGCTCAACGAAGAACTCCTAGGCCCCACTTCTGTAAAAGGCGATTTCAAATAGTCAGTTTATCTTCACTGTTTGCAGAATAGGGAGCTTAGGCTCCCTATTTATTTTCGCCAAAAGAGAACTGAGTTGATTACCTCATGCAATATGCCAAACAAAGTCCCTTTTACATGATGTAGATCAAATTTCTGCTTTTTTGCTTCCACATCAACTTGACTTACCGATGTATAGTGAATACTATATAAATAAATATATTATTTAAACCTTAAATGAGGCCTGTAAAGATGGATATGCAAGTAGAGCAGAGAAAGCCAGCGCCGTATATGAATCCGCTTTTAGCGGGAATTCTTCTGGGTATTGTTTTGTTGGCTACTTTTGTAATTACGGGTCATGGGTTGGGCGCAACAGGCTTCACTACTAGGCTAACTGCTTGGATGGGGATGTATGTTGCACCAGTTGCTACGAATGCAAATGACTACCTTGGCGGCATGGTTGAAGATGGCAAGCCATTAAGCGCATGGATCACGTGGCAAGTGATTGGGCTCGCTTTTGGTGCTCTTATTTCTGCTTATCTTGCTCATAGGATTCAATTCAAATTAGATGGCGCCAAGTTTTTGGGGGGCTCTAAGCGTCCCTGGACTGCATTAATAGGTGGAATTTTGGCAGGCTTTGGGGCTAGGGTTGCCGCTGGATGTACAAGTGGATTAGGTTTATCCGGAGCTGCTGTTCTGAGCTTGGCTGGATTTACCTTTCTGGGAACATTTTTTGCGGTGGGATTACTAGTCAGTCGCTTTTTGAAAGAGGAGAAATAAGATGGGAACAATTCTTTCAGGGATTTTAATAGGCGCTGCCTTTGGTTTTGTATTAGAGCGTGCTGGTTTTGGTAATCCCAACAAATTAACTGGCCAATTTCGTTTAACGGATTGGTCAGTATTTAAGGTGATGTTCACTGCCATTGTGTTTGCAGCTGTTGGCCTCATGGTTTTAGAAAAGTTAGGCCTGGTGGATGCAGGGAGTTTGTTTGTACCGCCTGCATTCTTGGGTGCTGCAGCCCTGGGTGGGGCACTTGTAGGTGCTGGCTTTGCTATTGGTGGCTATTGCCCAGGAACTTCAGTGGTGGGTCTGATGTCGGGACGTATTGATGCCGGAATTTTTCTGGTTGGCCTCCTACTAGGCACCATATTGTTTGCAGGTATTTATCCGAGTATTGAAGTACTTACTACCTTAGGTGAATTTGCAAAAGCAGACTCCCTGCCTGATGCCTTGAGTATTTCTGATCTGTACATCAATATTGGCATGGTCATTGCAGCTGTAGGCATCTTCGTATTAGGCTCTTGGATGGAGAAGAAATTCAAAGGCCCAGTTAACTCGCAGGTTTAATTTAAAAAGGAAATATATGACTAAGATATCTACAGTAGCTACATTAGCGCTTGCTTTGGCTGGTCTATCAGCAGCACCGCTTGCGCATTCCGCGGATGCCCCTAGTAATCCACCGAGTGCAGAACAAAAAAATCCATGTGGCCCTAAAAAAGAAGCAGCCAATCCATGCGGTCCTGCAAAGAAAAAAGCAGCGAACCCATGTGGTCCTTCAAACCCTTGCGGCCCCAAAAAGCGTAAAGCTGCAGAGTGATTTCGTCGATGCTCACCCAATCTAACCTCTGGTTAGCAGCTCAAGAGCTGGCAAACATTCAAATAAGGTACGCCGAATCTGGGCGCACTCTGAATGAGGCTGCTTTATGTGGCGCTAGTGAGTTTATTGAGTGGCAGCATTATCCGAATAATGATTTGGTCGATGAAACTAGTGGATATGAGTTTTATTACCATGCTCATTCGGCTGATGAAATGGCTAATGGAGAGCATGGACATTTCCATGTTATCAAGCGTGACGAAAAGAGTTTCCATCATCTGATCGGGATTTCATTAAACCAACAAGGCTTACCAGTTAGTCTGTTTACCACTAACCAGTGGGTAACTGGAGAAGATATGGCGCATGCAAAGCTAGCGATCGAGTCTCTAAAAGCCTTTCAAATGAATGTAAAAGGACGGATGGCTCCAATAAGTAAGTGGATAGGCGCCTTGATTCAACTATTTGCAGTAGAGATTGAAGCCTTGATTTTGGAAAGAGATCAAAAGATCGCGCAATTAGAGCTGAAGTTGGGTAACCGAAATCTTGCACTAAATTTAAAAGACCACCAGGTACTAACTCAGTGCAAGATTGATTTGATGGGACGCATTTCAGAGCATTTATTAGCGGTAAATTCATAGAGGAGTGGAAATGAAAAGAATTCAATGGGCTTTAGCCTTCGCACTAACCAGCTTAGTCAGTTTGGCGCAGGCGATCACATTGCCTGGTCCGGTAGTCAGTGCTGATTGGCTGGCTAATAATCTATCGGAAGTGCAGGTGATCGAGGTTAGAACGGATTTGGCTAGCTATCTCAGAAATCCAGAGTTTGATACCGATAAAAAAACAGGGAAGAAATTTTTAGTAGAAGTGGGTGGTCATATCACCAATTCCAGCTTATTGGACTTCAAGAAAGTGCGCGTTGAGCGCTTAGTGGATGGTAAAAAGATTAAGCTTCTGATTCCTGAAAAAGTGGACTTTGAGAAGCTGGTTCAATCTTTGGGAATCAATTCAGATAAACCGATCGTATTAGTACCTATTGGTCAGGATATGTCTGATATTGATGAGGCATTAAGAACATACTGGTCATTCAAAGTGTATGGCGAAGATCGTGTAGCAGTATTGGATGGCGGCATTGCTGGGTGGTTGAGTGAAGGCCGTGAATATACGACCACTAACGCCCAAAAAGTTGCCGGTAATTGGTCTGCAAAAGCCTTTCGCCAAGAGTTGATTGCAAGCTCAGATGAGGTAGCGGCAGCATCTAAAGGTGGCAAGCAACAGCTATTGGATGCTCGTCAACCTGCACAGTATCTAGGCCTTGCTAAGCGTCCAGATGTACAAACCTTTGGCCATATTGCAGGCTCTAAAGAGCTAGCTCCAGAGTTGTTGGCTAAGCCAATGAATGGCGCACTGTACTTTTGGCAGAAAAATACTTATGACGCATTAATGTCAGCCAATGGCTTAAATGTCAAAGGTCCAACGATTGCCTATTGCAATACTGGCCACTTGGCAGCGGGCGGCTGGTTTGTGATGTCTGAGTTGGTTGGCAATAAATCCACCAAGCTATATGACGGATCTTTATATCTTTGGACTCTTGAGGGTCGACCATTAGTCGGTGTGCCATTAAATTAAGCAAGGTTCCTATGAATACTATTGATATCAACATTAACCTAAAAAAGATGCAGGCATCAGCCGATGACGCTTGCCGCTTAATGAAGGTGCTCTCAAACAGAGATCGCATGATGTTGTTATGTCAAATTGGCCAGGGTGAAAAATGCGTTAGTGAACTTGAGGACTGTCTTGATATTCATCAGCCAACACTTTCGCAGCAGTTAACAGTATTGCGCAATGAAGAGTTAGTAGAGACTAGAAGAGAGGGTAAACAAATTTATTACTCTCTAAATAGCAATGTAGCTGTAGCTGTAATGGATGTGTTGTATCAAAATTATTGTAGTAAATAACTAAAAGGGGTCTTAATATGAAATGCAATGTTGGTAATGTTGATCGTATGTTACGTATGGTAGTTGGCTTATTCTTGATTGGTTTGGCTGTTACCGGAACTTTAGGTGCTTGGGGATGGATTGGCATTGTTCCGCTTGCAACAGGTTTATTTAGATTCTGTCCTGCTTACCCTTTATTGGGCATTAACACTGCTGGCGGTGATTCTTGTGGCGGCGGCGGTTGCTGCAAATAAAGCGGATATCGGAGATTAATAATGCCTAAAGAATATAAGCAGATTACAAAAGACATCTCTGCATCCTTGGCGCATCTTAAAGCAGAAGCCCCAGATCTCATGAAGGGGTTTGGGGATTTGGCTGCAGCTGCCACTAAGGATGGTGTACTTGATAAAAAGACGAAAGAGTTAATTGCTCTTGCTCTTGGTGTTGCAGCTAGATGTGATGGATGCTTGGGATTTCATACACAAGCCTTGGTTAAGCTCAAGGCTACTAAACAAGAGGTGATTGAATGCCTCGGTATGGCAGTCTATATGGGTGGTGGTCCATCCCTGATGTACGCTGCAGATGCATTAAGTGCTTTTGAACAAGCGCAGTTATAGAAATTCCTTGAGGTGAGTAAAGTCATA
Source organism: uncultured beta proteobacterium (assembly GCA_903843315.1). Taxonomy (GTDB): domain Bacteria; phylum Pseudomonadota; class Gammaproteobacteria; order Burkholderiales; family Burkholderiaceae; genus Polynucleobacter. The sequence goes on along the minus strand of CAIMPQ010000184.1, from coordinate 4,410 downwards.
TTCTCATGAGTTCATTCACTTTCAGTCTTGCTTCCAAAGCATGGCCAAAGTTGTTTCTGGCTAGCGCTGCCTTTGTTTGGTATGGACTCTATCAATCGCTTGCACCATTTTCTGAATGGTTGATGACTTTGTTACCAATCCAAAGGGTGAGTAACCAAGGAGATGCCCTTCAATTCTTTCTATATGACACTCCGAAAGTCTTGTTACTCTTAACTGGTGTCGTTTTTGTAATGGGAATGATTAATTCTTATTTCACACCTGAGCGCACTAGAGTTTTATTGGCTGGCAAATCCGAAGGGCTGGGAAATATCTTAGCGGCAAGCTTAGGTATCGTGACACCTTTCTGTTCATGCTCTGCAGTTCCATTATTTATTGGTTTTGTTCAAGCCGGTGTGCCTTTGGGGGTTACCTTCTCCTTCCTCATTTCTGCGCCGATGGTGAATGAAGTTGCCCTGACTCTTTTATTTACCTTGTTTGGCTGGAAAATCGCAACCCTCTATCTTGTCCTAGGCCTATTTGTTGCGATCATTGCCGGATGGATCATTGGTAAATTGAATCTAGAGCAATATTTAGAGGATTGGGTACGCAATATGCCTAAAACAATAGCCTCTGTAGGTAAAGATCAATTAACTCTCAGCGATCGTATTGATGCTGGTAAATCAGCCGTTAAAGAAATTGTATTGAAGGTGTGGCCGTACATCATTGTGGGCATTGGGGTTGGAGCGGGTATTCATGGTTACGTACCGCAAGACTTTATGGCAAGTCTGATGGGTAAAGAGGTTTGGTGGTCAGTACCTGTTGCAGTTTTAATTGGAGTTCCGATGTATACCAATGCTGCGGGTATTATTCCGATTGTTGAGGCCCTGTTGGCCAAAGGCGCCGCCTTAGGAACAGTACTGGCTTTCATGATGAGTGTAATTGCCTTATCTTTGCCTGAGATGATTATCCTGCGTAAGGTTTTGAAGTTGCGGCTCATCATTATTTTTGTCAGCATCGTTGCCACAGGCATTTTAATTGTGGGCTACATTTTTAATGCAGTTCTTTAGGGAAATAACGTGGAAATAAAAGTGTTAGGTACTGGGTGTAGCAACTGCAAATCCACTGTCAATTTGCTGGCCGAACTAGCCAAGGAAAAGGGCGTTTCTGTCAACATTGAAAAGATTGATAACATTCAGGACATCATGGGCTATAACATCCTGGCAACTCCTGGTGTTGTTATTAATGGAGTGGTAGTACATGCGGGTGGGGTGCCTAGCCGCGATAAAGCCAAAAAATGGTTTCTATAGGCTGCCGATAAGCATTCCAAAACATAACAGTAGTGAATACAAGTGTACAGCTATCATGTTGCGCACTATCAGTTTTCTAGTTTGAGCATTAGTTTTTTCGGGTATTGATATTTCATTGCTACAAAGAAAAAATATTGGCAGCAGAAGAATAGTGACTATAGTTTCTATCGGAGTATCAAAGAAATACATCCCGAGGAATTGAAATACATACGCAATGATATAAATACAGGTATACCAATATCGTAGGCCATGCTGCGAATGCGTGGTTGCTAGCGTATATTTTCTAGCAAGTTGATCTGCTTCAATATCGGGGATTTGATTCACTAAAAGGATGTTGGATACCATTAGTCCATAGGCCAAGCCAATAGGTATAGATTCATAAGCAATAGTATTTGCTTGAAGACTGGCAAATCCAATTACAAGCAATGACCAAGCAATTGCGATTGCCGCTTCCCCTAAAACCCCTCTAGACATCAGCTCAAGTGGTGGTGCTGAGTAGGACCAAGCAATTGCTACTCCAATTAGTCCGATGGGAATTAATTGCCAAGTGGTCTGCGAGCAGATATATATTCCGATTGCAGCGCTTACAACAATTAGTGTTAAACCCAGACCATATATCTGAGATGGTGTCAGTATCCGGTTTTGGATATAACGACTCCCACCTGTGAATGGTGTAATTCGGCTATGGTTATTTTGATCACTGCCATTGAGGTGATCAAAATAGTCATTTAGAAGATTTGCTGCCGCATGCACTGATAAAGCAAGACCTATAGCGAGAAAGTTGATTGCCCAGGAGCCTTTAATATGGCTAGGCAAAACAAGACCAAGTAAGCAGCCTAATAAGGTGATTGATAAAAATGCTGGCCTAGCAGCCAGGAAAAGATTTGATGCCTTACTCATGCTTCGCAGGGCGTAGTACTTCAATGATCAATAAAACGTCTAGGGTCATTAATGGGTCTTAGTGGCATGATGTGAATTTGATTGCCATCCATTTCAACATGCATGAGACTGCCAACTTCCATATTCAGTCTTTTGATCTCTGATGCTGAAGCAACCCATTCAATCTTGTGGGGACTATTTTCTACTTGAAATTGAACAACAGCAATTTGACCTAGGCTACTAATTTCTGCTGCAGTAGCTGGTACGGTGAGCTCAGAAGATGATTGATGAATGCTTAATCCGGCTTGCGGTATCACCCAAGCAACCTGGGCATTAGGCGGTATCTTTCCTTTGTCGGCAACATTAAAGGTTTTTTGGCAGCCATCCCAAGTGAGATTGCCTGCGTTAAATACGCCATGAAACATATTGCTAATGCCCACTAGCTCAGCCACGCGCGAATTTCTGGGTTTTTGAAAGAGTACTTGGGGCTCAGCAGTTTGTAAACTAATCCCGTTATCAATCACGGTAATTCGATCTGCAAGTAAGTCGGCTTCTCTTAAGTCATGCGTCACCAACAGAATAGGGATGTTTAAATCTTTACGCAAGTCGGCAAGAGTTTTATAAAGACTCTGACGGGTGGGTGCATCAACGGCGGAGAATGGCTCATCTAACAATAGTATTTTTGGCTGCCTTGCTAATGCCCTTGCAAGAGCTACGCGTTGTTGTTGTCCACCAGAGAGTTGATGTGGCATTCGGTTAGCAAGGTCGGCGATTCCCATACGCTTAAGCCAATCTTGGGCAATAGCCTTACGCTGATCAATTGGAAATGCCGAGTTTTGTAGTGGAATGGCTACATTCTCAATGGCTGAAAGATGGGGAAAGAGAGCGTATTGTTGAAATAGGAATCCGCAAGAACGTTTTGCCGGGGAAAGATTCTGTTTAATTCCGGCAACATCCTCTGCTTCAAACCAAACTTCACCATCACACTCGATCTTCCCTGTATTCGCTTGGCTGAGTCCTGCAATGGTTCGCAAGGTACTAGTCTTACCACTTCCCGATGGACCTACAAGCGCATGTAATTGACCTGCCGCACACTCCAAGCTAATTTGCAATGGATTCGGTAAGGCTTGGCTGATTTTGAGCTTAAGCATTAGCCTTTACCTCCACGCTGTTGTGAGGAGGTTCTTCCAAATACGCCATAGGAGAGCGCAATTGCTATTAGAGAGATTCCTAACAGTAGTAACGCAAGCGCCCCAGCACCAGAAGTATCAAAACTTTGTACCTTGTCGTAAATAGCAATCGAAACGGTTTTGGTTTCACCGGGAATGGCTCCGCCAACCATCAGGACAACGCCAAATTCCCCTAAGGTATGAGCAAAAGTAAGGACGGCAGCGCTGGTGATACCTTTCCACGCCAAAGGTAGCTCAATTAAGCAAAAGATTTGCCAATTAGTGAGTCCGCTGACTTGAGCTGCTTCTCGAATATCCGGATTAATCGACTCAAAAGCACGCTGAATTGGCTGAATAGCAAAGGGGAGATTGACGATGAGGGAGGCAATGAGGATTCCAGTGAAGGAAAAGACGAGCGGAATGCCAAAAAAGCTCTTGCCACCCAGGCCAACCAAAAGGTAATACCCCAAGACTGTCGGTGGCAAAACGAGGGGTAAAGCCAGGGCTGCCTCAACCCAGGGCTTGCTTCGATTTAGTCGTAGCAAGGCATGGGCAACCCAAACTCCAAAAGGGATGATCAGGGCTAAAGTCCATAAGGCCAGCTTTAGCGAAAGAAGGATTGCATCCATGTCCATGATTTCATTGTATCTTCTGGTGTCCTCAGGGTATTTCTCTATATAAATTTTCTTTTGATCTAGGTCAAATATGCGTTTATACGCATATATACATATAAATAGCCGCATGAAATCCAAAGTTCAAAAAGCAACGCAGAATTTATCTCCCAAACAGATGGAGAAGGTATTTTCTAAAGTAGCAGCCTATTTCAATGTTTTGTCTGAACCAGCGCGTTTGCGGATCATGTACGCAGTGTGCACTGGAGAAAAATCCGTTTCTGAAGTTGTAGAGATGTGTGGCACCAGTCAAGCGAACGTCTCTAGGCATCTGCTGGCATTGCATAAAGCGGGCATTTTGCTGAGGCGCAAAGAAGGTGTAACGGTTTATTACTCGATTGCGGATAACGCAACCGTAGAGATGTGTCAGATAGTCTGCGCAAAGATTGCTGAAGATATTCATTA
>CAIMPQ010000183.1 GCA_903843315.1 uncultured beta proteobacterium | reverse complement strand
ATTTAATGGTCGCAAAGCCGAACTCTTGGTGCGTGATGACAAATTAAATCCGGGTGAAGCAGCTACCCGTACATTAGAGTTAATTGAAAAAGATAAAGTGAATTATGTGGTTGGCTCATTGTCTGCTGCCACCCAACTTTCAATCAATGCAGTTTGCAAAGAACGTAAAGTGCTTTTTAATTCCATCAGCCAATCCGATGCCATTAACGAAGCAAAAGACTGGAGCGTATACACCTTCCACGAGGCTTTGAATCCAACGATGACTGCAGGCGCTGTGGCTCGTTATTCCATCCCCCGCTTTGGTAAAAAGATTGTGTTCCTCACTGCTGACTATGCATATGGCCACGAGATGGTGCGCGCTTTTGAACGTGCAGGTAAAGAAATGGGTGCAACCACCCTAGCTGATATTCGCCATCCATTAGGTGCTTCTGATTACTCTGCTTTTTTACCCAGAATCAAAGCCTTAAATCCAGACATTTTGGTGCTCTGTAACTTTGGCCGCGACCTTGTTAATGCTGCAAAACAATGTACTGACTTCGGCCTGAAATCCAGTATGAAGATTGTTACACCAGTTTTGCTGTACACCTCACGTCTTGCTGGTGGTCCAGAAGCATTTGAAGGCATTATTGGTGGGACATCGTATTACTGGGGTCTAGAAGATCGCATTCCAACAGCCAAAACATTTAATGATGCTTTCCGAAAAATGTATAACGGTTCGGTTCCGTCCGATTACGGTGCACTAGGTTATGCCGGAGTGAAGAGTGTCTTAGCCTCGATCAAGATTGCTAAATCCACTGAAACCATGAAGGTAGTAAGCGCCATGGAAAACCTCAAATACGATTGGTACAAAGGTCCTGAGTATTATCGAAAGTGCGATCATCAAGCCGTTCAAACCGTCATTATTGTCGAGTCCAAATCGAAGAATATGAAAGACAAATACGATGTCTTCAATATTCTGACTATTGAACCTACTACTGAGAAAAATATGCGCAGTTGCGCAGAGCTAGGCCACAAAGCCTAATACCAAATCTCAGGGTAGATCTTTGATTTACCCTGATTCACTCCCCTTGAACCTGCTTGCTCACGGGGAGTTTTTCTGAGTACATTTATGACCGGTCTTTCATTCGAACTTTTATGCATGCAGCTACTAACGGGTATTGCCCTAGGTAGCATTTATGCGCTCCTTGCCTTAGGCTTATGTCTTATTTTCGGCATGCTCAATGTAGTGAACTTTGCCCATGGCGCCTTCTTTATGGTGGGCGCATTTTTAGGGGTGTACTTTTTAGGTATCACTGGAAACTTTTGGTTTAGCCTGATATTGACGCCTGTCTTAACAGGCTGTTTAGGTTTAGTTACTGAGCGCTTCTTAGTGAGGCCGCTTTATGGTCGCGGCCTAGATTACCCACTACTGCTCACTTTTGGCCTGTCATATGTTTTGATTGAAGTCATGCGCGTGACTTTCGGCATTGAGGGACTCCCCTCAGTGACACCTGCAGGCCTTGGTGGAACGATGAATGTGGGTATTGGCTATTTCCCAAAATATCGCCTCTTTCTGATTGTCGCTACTGCCGTCATTATTTTTGGCGTTTGGCTTTTTATTCAAAAAACCCGCTATGGACTCATTATTAAAGCCGGTGCAGCTGATCAAGAAATCGTCAAAGTATTGGGTATCGATATTGCTAAAGTTTGGCTGCTCGTATTCGGTCTTGGCTGTGCCATTGCTGGTCTATCCGGAATCCTTGCTGCACCTACTCGCTCTGTAAACCCGGAGATGGGTATACCTATCCTGGCTGAGTCATTTGTAGTCACTGTTGTGGGTGGCATGGGCTCACCAGTTGGCGCAGTGGTAGCCGGGCTCTTGGTTGGCGTTGTCTACAGTATGACTTCTCTTTTCTTCCCCGAGTTAGCTGAACTTTCTATTTTTGTATTAATGGCCGTGGTCTTATTGATTCGTCCACAAGGCTTATTTGGTAAAGCGGGAGCGATGGGCTAAGGCTCAGAATATTTATGAACGCATTTTTCCAACTAATTGCACGTCACCGAGTATTAGCAAGCACGCTTTTCCTTGCAATATTTCCGTTCATCATGCCGTATGAGGCCTTGGCGATTAACATCTTGATCTTCGGCTTATTTGCCATGGGTTTCAATCTCTTGTTTGGCTATATGGGTCTCCTGTCCTTTGGTCACGCAGCCTTCTTAGGTATTGGCAGCTACTTCACTGGCATCGCCATCGTTCATTACGGTGTGCCCTGGGCGGCCGCTATTCTGATTGGCATAGTAGGTGCAGCGATTGGTGGACTCATTATGGGTTTTCTGGCAATCCGTACCCGCGGTATCTACTTCTCCATGGTTACCTTAGCGCTTGGTCAAATTGTTTACTACGGTTTTTATAAAGCCGAAAGCCTTACTGGTGGTGAGAATGGTTTACGTGGTGTCCGGGTAGATACCTTCAACATCTTCGGGATTCCAGTCGATTTTTTAAATCCACTTGTGAAGTACTACATCATCTTATTTTTTGTTGTGATCGCAATCTGGCTGATCTCCCGCATTTTAAATTCACCCTTAGGTGCGGTAATGGAGGCCATTCGAGAAAATGAGAAGCGTGCCGCAGCCTGTGGTTTTGATGTTGCGAGAACAAAGCTTTTAGTCTTTGTCCTATCAGCAGCAATTTGTGGATTAGCAGGGTCCCTCCGTGCCCTCCACCTTTCCATCGTGCCAATCGACTCCTTACATTATTTGCAATCTGGTCAAGCCGTCATGATGAGTATCTTGGGTGGTATGGGAACATTTTTTGGGCCTTTTATTGGTGCTGCTGTCATGCTCTACCTTGAAGACGTTGTCACCACTTTCACTAAACACTGGATGGCAGTGATAGGCCTGGTATTCATGTTCTTTGTGCTGTTCTTCCCTAAGGGCATCTGGGGAACGATTCTGAGTAAATTACATATTCAGCAGGATTCGAAATAATGCATAGCTCATCAACAACCCCTATTCTTGAGGCACGCAACATCAGTAAGAGCTTTGGCAAATTCAAAGCCCTGCAAAATGTATCTACTAGCTTTATGCCAGGAACACTTACTGCAATCATTGGCCCTAACGGTGCAGGCAAAAGTACCTTCTTTAATGTCTTAAGTGGCGCCTTTCCTCCCAGTAGCGGAGAAATCTTATTTAATGGTAAAGATATCACTGGGATGCAGCAATACGAGTTTGCTCGCATTGGCATTTCGAAAAGCTTTCAAATTACCAATGTATTTAAGCAACTGAGTGTTCATGAAAATGTGCGTGTTGCCGCACAAATGGAAACTGCGCGCTATAACTTTCTACGTAACGCCCAGAGTTATCCTGAGCCTATTGAGCTAGCCGATCAATTACTCCGCCGCGTCAATCTTGAGCATTTACGCAACAAGAAGACTGGTGACTTGGCACATGGTCAACAGCGCGCCTTAGAAATTGCTATGGCTTTAGCCTGTAATCCTAGTCTTCTACTCCTAGATGAGCCCACTGCGGGGATGTCCCCTGAAGAAACGCTAGTGATGATGGATCTCATTCGAACTTTAGCGAATGAACGTACCGTCATTTTGGTCGAACATAAGATGAAACTCATCATGGGCCTTTGTAAACGCATCATCGTTCTTCATCATGGGGAATTTTTGGCAGAAGGCACTCCCGAAGAAATCCAAAATAATGCCGAAGTACGTCGCGTGTACTTGGGTCAAGGTTAATTAAAGGCCCACTATGTTGCAACTTGAAAATTTAAACGCCTGGTATGACCGGAGTCACGTGCTACAAGGGGTTTCACTACATGTGAATAAAGGCGAGATCGTTACCTTAATGGGTCGCAATGGTGCTGGCAAGACCACAACCCTGCGTACGCTAATGGGCCTCTTATCCAAACGTCAAGGTAAAGCGTCTATTGATGGCACTTCATTTTTAGACTTACCTGCCCATGAGCGCTTTCACTTAGGACTTGCCTATGTACCTGAAGATCGCCGCATCGTCCCAGGATTAACCGTCAAAGAGAATCTAGAGCTTGGAGTGATTGCCCAGAAAAATCGCGGTGATATGCATGCCTTAGTTGATGAAATTGCCGAAACCTTTCCTAGACTCAAAGAGCGTCTTGATCAAGATGGCACTTCAATGTCCGGCGGTGAACAGCAAATGCTGGCGATCGCCAGAGCGATGATTGGTAAACCCAAAGTCATCCTATTAGATGAACCATCTGAAGGCATCATGCCGGTTCTCGTAGAAGAAATGTTTGAGCTCTTTGCCAAACTTAAAGAACAGGGCCTCACCATTCTGCTAGTTGAGCAAAACGTGCAACAAGCATTAAGGATTTCAGACCGTGCTTATATTTTGGATCAAGGGGAGATTGTCTTTCATGACACCGCTCAAAATCTCCTAAATAACGACGAGATACAACAGAAGTATTGCGCGGTTTAAAGCAGTCATAGCTTTAAATAATGTGTAGCCAATGTCCCAATTGGTGCCATACGCTATCAGGGACAAGGGTAAGCAACCAAGTCATAGTGAGATAGCGCAGTAATTTTCCAAAGAACATATACACCATACAAGGCAGCCAGGCTAATCGCAGCCAGCCCGCTGCAACACAAAGAGGATCACCAAATCCAGGTAACCAAGAGAGAAGCAGTATCTTTGGGCCCCACGCTTCTAACCACTTATGCAGACGGCCCTTAGTCTTTATCTCTAAAGACTTAATTCCTTTGCTAGCCACAAACCCCAGCCACCAATCGAGCATACCTCCCAGGGTATTACCTACAGTTGCAACAAAGATTGCAATCCAATAAAGGTGCGGATTGATAGTGATATAGCCGAATAGAATTGGCTCCGAACCCACCGGAAGTAATGTGGCCGATACAAATGCACTAACAAATACCGCAGGTAAGCCAATGGATGGCATACCAAACCAGCCAAAAAAATGCTCAAAGAATGGATCCATTAAGCCAAGATCCCAGATTTTTTCAGGATGGCTATTTGCTCTT
>CAIMPQ010000182.1 GCA_903843315.1 uncultured beta proteobacterium | reverse complement strand
TTTGGCTGTGGAGGTGATCGAGATGTCGGTAAGCGTCCTCAAATGGGAGCTGTCGCTCAGAAATATGCCGACCAAATGATTATCACCAGCGACAACCCACGTTCCGAGGATCCGCAGGCAATTATTCAAATGATTTGTAGCGGTTTAGGTCAAGAAGCGGCGAAGGTACAGACAATTGTTGATCGTGCAGCGGCGATTATGGCGGCCGTTCGCCATGCTAATCCGTGCGATATCGTATTAGTAGCTGGCAAAGGCCATGAAACCACTCAAGATATCAATGGTAAGAAGTTTGATTTTTCAGACCAAGAGCACATCGTTTTAGCTGCAGGGGGTATAGCTTGATGTCTGCAATGTCAACGCTAGCCCAAGTACATGCCATGCTACCAGGAAGTAGCCTGATTAACGCTTCAGTACAGGATGCGCAAGCACTAAAGATAACCCGGGTCGGAACTGACAGTCGTCAAGTTGATCATGGTGAGCTATTTGTAACCTTGGCTGGTGAACGCTTCGATGCACACGACTTTTTAGTAGATGTAGCTAAAGCGGGTGCTATTGGAGCGCTTATTAGTAATCAGGATAAGTGCCCAGTAAATCTGCCCGCAATTTGCGTAGCAGATACACGAATCGGTTTAGGCGAATTAGCAAAAGTATGGCGCACAAATCACCCCATCCCATTAGCTCTAGTCACTGGTAGCAACGGTAAGACCACCGTCAAAGAAATGATTGCTTCTATTTTTAAAGCTGCGGTTGGTGAAGAACACACTCTAGTCACTAAAGGGAACCTTAATAATGACATTGGTTTGCCGCTGACCTTATTGAAATTGCGTGCAACGGATCGCCTTGCCGTAATTGAACTAGGCATGAATCATCCAGGTGAAACTGCTCAGTTAGCTGCTATAGCGCAAGCCAATATTGTATTAATTAACAATGCCCAACGTGAGCATCAAGAGTTCATGGCAACCGTAGCTGCTGTTGCTGAAGAACATTCCGATGCAATTCGAGCATTACCAATAGAGGGCATCGCCGTATTTCCGGCTGAATCTGAATTTGCAGGCCTATGGCATCAAACTGCCGGTGGTCGCAAAGTCATTGATTTTGCTCTCCTTTCTGGAAAATCGCAGATCCAGGCTGCAGTGACGGGGCGTTTACTCAGTAATGGCCAAGTACAAGTCCAAACAGAGTTGGGTTCAGTGGAGGTTCAGTTAAATGCCTTAGGTAGTCACAATGTTCGAAACGCATTAGCAGCCAGTGCTGTGGCTCTAGCAGCTGGAGTAAGCCTTGAAAAAATTAAGCAAGGTCTTGAAGCGTTTACCCCAGTAAATGGGCGCATGCAAGCCAAAAACATTGATCCAAATCACACCTTAATTGATGACAGCTATAACGCCAACCCTGATTCGGTAAGGGCTGCAATTGATGCATTAAAGCAGTCCGGAAATATGTCCTGGTTGGTCTTAGGTGATATGGGTGAAGTCGGCAATCAAGGCCCAGAGTTCCATCGGGAAGTTGGATCATATGCTGCTGAGCAAGGCATCACTAAATTATTTGCCCTAGGCGAGCAATGTGCATTCGTCATTAAAGGTTTTGAAGAAACCAAGAAAGCTAGGCATTCAACCTCTAGCGCAAAACATTTTTTAGATATGGATAGTCTGATTTTGCAGTTAAGAGATGCATTGCATGCTCAGTCTACTGGTAGCAATGAGCATTTAAATATTTTGGTTAAAGGTTCACGTTTTATGCGCATGGAGCGTGTAGTACAAGCCTTGATGGAGGAGGCTAAAACATGCTCTTAATTTTGGCGCAATGGCTACAAGATGACTTCGGGTTTTTCAGAGTCTTCAACTACATCACTTTTAGAGCGGTAATGGCAACAGTCACTGCCTTGCTGATTGGCTTGGCTGCAGGACCATGGGTTATTCGGAAGCTGACTGCCTTGAAGATGGGTCAAGCTGTACGTACTGATGGGCCCCAAACCCATTTAGTAAAGACTGGCACACCAACCATGGGCGGAGTACTCATTTTGATTGGTATCTTTGCATCATGTATGTTGTGGGCGGACTTAAGTAACCGCTTCATTTGGATTGTGATGATCGTTACTTTTGGGTTTGGAGCAATTGGTTGGGTTGACGATTATCGTAAAGTTGCCCGCAAAGATCCTAAGGGAATGGGTTCAAGAGAAAAATTCTTTTGGCAAACATTGATTGGTTTATTCGCTGCTATCTACTTGGCGTTCTCTGTTTCCGAGGTAAATAACCTCAAGGTGCTTCAACTTTCTTACGATTGGGTTAAGAGTGGCTTTGCTTTGGATCTGCCCGCTAAAACTAACTTACTCCTGCCCTTCATTAAAGAAGTGAGCTACCCCCTCGGAATGATGGGCTTCATCATCTTGAGTTATCTAGTCATTGTGGGTAGTAGCAATGCCGTCAATCTGACAGATGGCCTTGATGGGTTAGTGATCATGCCCGTGATTTTGGTAGGTGCTGCGTTAGGCGCTTTTGCCTACGTCATGGGTAATGCTATTTATGCGAAGTATTTATTGTTTCCCTACATTCCAGGCGCCGGCGAGTTAATGATCTTCTGCGGGGCGATGGGTGGAGCGGGACTTGCTTTCCTTTGGTACAACACCCACCCAGCACAAGTATTTATGGGGGATGTAGGTGCGCTTGCACTTGGTGGTGCACTTGGAACAATTGCTGTCATTGTGCGTCAAGAGATTGTGCTCTTTGTCATGGGCGGCATCTTTGTTGCCGAAACACTCTCGGTAATGCTTCAAGTCCTTTGGTTCAAATTAACGAAAAAATATTTTGGTGAAGGGCGTCGCATATTCCGTATGGCTCCACTGCATCATCATTTTGAATTGGGTGGGTGGAAAGAAACACAAGTGGTTGTGCGTTTCTGGATCATTACCATCCTCTTGGTATTGGTTGGTTTATCTAGCTTGAAATTACGGTGAGCCAAAAGTAAATATGCTGAATATAGAAAATACCTTTGCTAACAATGCTTTCATGGCTGACGCAGGCTATGAGGCCCCCAATCGTTTCCTGATAATGGGTCTAGGCGAGTCTGGCGTTGCCATGGCTAAGTGGTGCTTGCGCAACGGCGCTTTTGTCCGCCTTGTAGATACTCGTGAGCAGGCCACATTGTCGGAGCGGCAAAATGCTTGGCTTGATGAATTAAGAACTGCTGGTCTAAAAGATATTCAATTTGGTCCTTTGAATGACGACTTGTTAGCCGATATAGAAGTGATTGGAATTAGCCCAGGCTTATCGCCACTACAAGAGCCGACTGAATCATTTTTAGTAAAAGCTCGAAAAGCTAGAATTGATGTTTGGAGTGAGATTGAATTTTTTGCCCGTGCCATTGCTGCCCTCAGTCGCATGGCTCAAGCGACCGCTTCAAATTATGCAACTAAAGTACTTGCAGTGACGGGTACGAATGGAAAAACGACTACTACTGCATTAACAGGACAGTTATGTGAGAGGGCTGGAAAGAAGGTAGCTGTTGCTGGAAACATCAGCCCCGCTGCTTTAGAGAAATTAATGATCAGTCTTAATGAGGCGGATCAAATCGAGGATATGCCTGATATTTGGGTGCTGGAGTTATCCAGCTTTCAGTTGGTCTATACCCATACCTTAAATGCGACAGCAGCAACAGTACTCAATATCACCCAAGATCATTTGGATTGGCATGGCGACATGCAAGCTTACGCTGCAGCAAAGACAAGAATATTTGGCCCAGATTCAGTTTGCATTTTGAACAGAGATGATTCTTTAGTAATGGATTTATTTTCTAAAGAGCAGAAACTAGAAAAAACAATTGTGACATTTGGCTCTAGTAAGCCAGATGAGCAAGGTGCCTTCGGTATTGAGCATGATTTACGTGCAGGCGGTATTGACTGGTTGGTATGGGCTGAGGTGGAAGAAGATAATGATCCAAAACCAAAGCGTCGTCG
>CAIMPQ010000181.1 GCA_903843315.1 uncultured beta proteobacterium | reverse complement strand
TCCCAGCCCAATAAGATTAAAAATAATAATAAAAACTGGGAGCAGGATATAAATCGGCCAGTCAAAAATAATTTCGTACATTTTTTTCCAATTTATAGTAATAACCGAAAAAACACACCAACCTAGAGTGCAAAATATATTGCTATCTAAATATGGTCGGACCATGAGCCTAAAAGGCACAGCAGTAATTCGAGGGGCCTGTATTGAAGCAACGCTCAAAGACCCATCAAGAGTAATCTTATATAAATCTCATCAAATTACCATTCAAAATATTGATCAATATCAATAATGAACACTGTTTTAATAGGTATTTAATAATCTGAAAGCTTGGTCATTCAGATTTTGAGAGCTTATATCGCCTATTTATCGCTGTATGTGCATCAAGCGCATTATTTGACGGTAATATGCGAAAAGCCATTCCAGTGTCTCGCCGAAGTTGGCACAAAATCAATATATTTAGTTTTTATTTCGCCACCAGGTGGAACAAAATTTGGTGACTGAACGCCAGCAGGCCCTAACGATCTCACAAATTGATAAGTAGCGCGTAAATCAGACTCGGAAATCATTTGCATCGTAAACCAAGGCATAGGAGGTCTAGCCTGTAAATTTTTTGCAAAATTAACCCATTGATCTTCAGTTAAATTCTGCACCAATAAACGCAAGTTTGCGGGATAACTCACACCCCAGGGACCTTTAAAACCGATTGAACTTCCAGTCAGCCATTGGCTAGTTGGAATATTGCCGCCTTTCTCTGCATAGCCAGGTGTATGACAATCATTGCATCCTGTAATCCGAATAATGTATTCACCATGGGCCACTGCATCACTTGCTGCATATAAGCTACCGTGCATTCCAAAAAAGATAGCAGCCATCACAAAGAGTTTATTAAAAACTGTATATTTGATCATCAAATTTTCTCCATTTAAGAGCGGATTACACCCCCAGCACTCTTACATCTAGATAATTTCAGTACTGCCTGTCTGCAGCTATAGACTAAGAATCTGGCTTATGCATGCTTAGGTCTTGTGTTTGTTCTTGGGCCCCAACGGATGTCGATCTTGCAGTTAAGCTTGGTGCGGCCATTTTTTCACCGTCCCAAACCTGCCCACACCAGCATTCTCCCGCATCGTTAATGATGCAAACCCCTGAACCACAACAACGTTTATCTGGTGAGTTCATAGCAATTCCATTGCTTAAGTCTTTGTAAAGCTACCAATTCATGGCAGAACATTAAATCTTGAAGTCTAGAGCGAGTTAGGACAACGATCGGATGCCATGTGATCGTTGTCTGAAAAGGCTCTTTCCCTCAGCTTACTTCTTGGGGGCTTTTGCATAGCGCAGGTAAGGCAGCTTTATATCAAGCTCGCCATACTTAGCCGTTGCCTGCTCATCATTTAGAGCCAGCCCTACAATCACATCTTGCCCAGGGACCCAGTTTGCTGGAGTTGCCAAGGGAAGGCCATCTGTTATTTGAATAGCATCTAAGGCTCTGAGAATTTCAGCAAAATTACGTCCAACTGACATCGGGTAAGCCATGGTCAGGCGTAACTTCTTATCTGGGCCAATAATAAATACGGTGCGGACCGTAGCGCTATGGGCTGGTGTGCGTCCATCCGGTAGATACGCATCTGCAGGCAACATATCAAACAACTTGGCAACGTGTAATGAAGTATCGTCAATAATCGGAAAATCTGCCGGCTCTCCAGCAAAAGCAGCAATATCTTTTTTCCATTTTTGATGATCTTCCACACTATCAACGGAGACACCCATTACCTTAGTATTACGCTTGGCAAATTCAGGAGCTAATTGGGCAACTGCACCAAACTCGGTCGTACACACTGGTGTGAAATCTTTTGGATGTGAAAACAAAATGGCATAGCTATCACCAATCCAATCATGCAGGGTGAGCTTTCCAGCTGTGGAGTCAGCTGTAAAGTTTGGTGAGAGATCGTTAATTCGTAGAGACATGTTTATTCCTTATTTAAAAACTTTATTCATATTACGCCTTATTAAACCCAAAATTGGCAGATAATAAATAGAGGGTTGATGGACTCATTTGGCACTAATTAAGGACTAAGTGTAAAGGGAATTGGTAATGCTTATTAAATGCCCAAGTTGCCAGAAATTGAATCGCCTGCCGCTGGATCGAATGAACCAAAAACCTATTTGCGGTATTTGTAAGTCAAGCCTGCTCTTAGGGTCAATTGAAGCCGATCAAGCGAACTTTAAAGAAATTCTGACTCAGAGTAAGTTGCCTGTCATAGTAGATTTTTGGGCGCCTTGGTGTGGGCCTTGCAAAATGTTTGCACCAACCTTTCAAGTCAGCGCAAAGAAATATGGAGAAAAGGTTCTGCATGTCAAGTTGGATACTGAGGCCAATCCAGCCATCGGGCAGCAGTACAACATCCGCTCAATTCCAACCTTAGCAATCTTTAAAAATGGTGCGGAAGTTGAAAGAATTTCTGGGGCTCTTCCTCCTGCACAACTTGAACAATTCATTTCACGATTTCAGTGATTAACCCAAAGATGTTACAAACTCAGAAGGCATCATGCGTGGTTTTGTAGGAGTAGAGCGATCTGGGGTGCCAATATTAATAAAACACAATGGGTCTTCATATTCTTGAAGCCCAAATAAATCTCTCACTGGGTTCATATACATCGACTTTCCACTGGTTGGACTCGCACCGAAACCCATTGCATGAGCCATCAAAAAGATGTTTTGCATTGCACAGCCCGCTGAAATAATACGCTCACTCAGCGGCACCTCAGAATCCGTACCTCTAGCATTGACGATTGCCAACATGACCAAAGGTGCTCTATGCGCCTTAACCATTGCATCTTGAACTTGTTGCTCAGTCGCCCCCGGATCTCTCTCCAGTAGAGATTTGGCGAAGGCTTCGGCCAATAGCCCCCTGCATTCCAAGGGGCAAATTACAAAGCGCCATGGGCGTGTGAGATTATGATCTGGCGCTGTTGCGGCCATCGAAAAAATGATCTCCAACTGCTCTGAGCTTGGACCTGGCTGGAAAAGTCTTTTGGGTAAATAAGATTGTCTAGAACTAATAAGTGCAGTCGTCATTTCTGCAGTCTGATTATTTAACATGTTTTTGATCTCCATCGAAATGATCATCTGCGTATGGCCCAGTACCGCAATTATTGGCATAGTGCGCCGGAATAAATTTTCCCTCTGCTACATCAAAAACCTGTACTTCACCCTCTTCAATCACGTAATACCAACCATGAAGAGTCAACTCTTTCTTTTCAACCCGAGAACGTACCATTGGATAGTCCATCAAGCGCTCGAGTTGCAATACAACTGAGCGTTGCTCTACCCTTCTAAGTGCTTCTGGAGTTTGGCACACTGGCAAAAGTGCCTCATCAATTAATTCAAGCCACGCCCTCAAATTAATCGCCTCATCTGGAACACCTTCATAAGCTGACCTAACAGCGCCACAGTGACTATGCCCACATACAACAATTCGACTAACTTTAAGTTGCATTACCGCAAACTCAATACCAGCTGCTGTTCCATGAATACCGTATGAACCATCGTAAGGAGGCACAATAGCGCCCACATTGCGCACAATAAATAAGTCCCCAGGACCTGTTCCGGTAAGTAGGTAGGGAACAATTCTGGAATCTGAGCAGCCTAAAAATAATGTTTTGGGGGTCTGCCCATTTTCAATCAGAGTAGTAAATTCTTGACGATGCGCCGGGAAATAGTCAGTCCGAAATCTCCGCAGTCGTTCCAATAATTCATCTGGCATCGTCAACCCACCTCATTACTTACTTTCGTCCGATGCCAAGGCGTCTACTACGCACGATTTGGTAAGGGCGCACTAAATAACTCAATGACGCAAATCCACTCCAAACATGAACTAGGCGAGTAAATGGGAATATCAAGAAGATTGTCATACCTAAGAACATATGCAATTTGAATACCCAGTCCACGCCATTCAATAGTTCAACCGCTCCACCTCTGAAAGTGGCGATATGTTGAGCCCATCCAGCTAACTGCATCATGACTGAACCATCTAAATGCTGTCCCGATAGGGGAATGGTTGCTAAGCCAAGCAACAACTGCAGCCAGAGCACGACAACAATCAAAATATCGCTTGGCTTTGAATTAATTCGAATCCGATCATCGGTCAATCGCCTGTGAAGCAGGATAGTTAATCCAATAAATCCAAATACGCCCGCAATGCCGCCACTTGCCATGGCCATCAATTGTTTTTGTCCGGCCGTAATAAATGGATCATACAAAAAATGGGGTGTCAGCATACCAAAGAAGTGTCCGAAGAATAAAAAGAGGACGCCAATATGAAAGAAAATGCTGCCGATTCGTAATTGCTTCTTGCGTAATAGCTGACTTGAATCACTTTTCCAGGTGTACTGATCACGATCATACCGAATGAGGCTACCTACAAAAAATACTGCGAGGCAGATATAAGGATAAATTCCAAAAATAAATGTATCTAGATAGTTCATGGTTGAACTCCTTTGAATTCTTTGATGCTTTTGATAAATTGCAGAGGTTGCTCTTCACCGGGTTTAGATTGGCCATGAGTTGTACATCCGCCAAAGGCTGGTGGCTCAGCCCACTCTTCGTCCATAGACGCTTCCTGAATCTTCAATTCAACAATCTTGAATTTCTCACCAGAAAACTCTATAGCTGCAGCAATTAACCACGCATACCGATTGTTTCGTGCAACCAAAGTAGAGTAGACGGCATTCAAGATATGGGCCATTTCCCCAATAAATTGCTTGGCCTGATCGAAGGGCAATGTTGAGGCAAACTCCAGGATTACTGATAAGTGGTCAGGAAGCTCATTGGCACTTAACTCCAAGCCTCCCTCCTTATAGGTTTGAAGTAAGTCGACCATCGCTTGTCCGCGCTCACGAGAATCTCCGTGGACATGCTCAAATAAATGTAATGATGTTGCTCTACCTCGATCGAAGCACTCTACATACTCCTCTTGCAGGTCATATAAATCCGCAGATGCTAAGTGCTGCGCAAAATCAACTAGGCCAGTGCGAACTTTTTTAGTAAGCTTTGGCATTTCTAATAAGGCCTCAGTAACTTCGGCCGAATGTTGAATAAGTTCTGCATCTGGATACTGAAGAAATCGAGAGAGGGCCCGTAAAGGCAGTGAATGTTTCATCATTTCTCCTATACAGCCGGCTTAATTGGAATGGTACGACGCTTGGTGCCTCCAAAGAGACTTGCTTCAGAGTCGCCATCAGAGCAGCCATTCCCGAACGTAAAGCCACAGCTTCCCTTCATATCGAAGGTATTTTCTGCATATTCACGATGAGATGTTGGAATGACAAAGCGATCTTCATAGTTAGCTATCGCCATGGTCTGATACATATCTTCTACCTGATCTTCAGAGATACCTGCCTGCTTCAATGCCTCTAGATTACGAGTTCCATCAACATGCTTATCCCGCTGCCATGCACGCATGGCCAACATCTTTTCCAAAGCAGCCACGACTGGTGCCTCGTCCCCGGCAGTCAACATATTGGCCAAATATTGCACTGGAATCCGCAACTGTTTCACGTCTGGAATATGCCCATTAACGCCAACATAGCCTGCCTCTATCGCCCCCGTTACTGGAGATAGCGGTGGAACATACCAAACCATTGGCAGCGTTCTGTACTCAGGATGAAGTGGTAATGCAATTTTCCAATCCATCGCCATTTTGTATACAGGGCTCTTTTTGGCTGATTCCAGCCAAGATGAAGGAACACCATCAGCTAATGCCTGCTTCTGTACTTCTGGATCATGCGGATCTAAAAATACCTTCAGCTGGGCGTTATAGAGATCTTTTTCATTCTCAACACTAGCAGCGCTTTCAATTTGATCCGCATCGTAGAGCATGACACCTAAATAGCGGATACGGCCCACACAGGTCTCAGAACAAACTGTTGGCTGACCCGCTTCAATTCGTGGATAACAGAAAATACACTTCTCTGCTTTACCACTTTTCCAGTTGTAGTAAATCTTTTTGTAGGGGCATGCTGAAACACACATACGCCATCCACGGCATTTATCTTGATCAATTAATACAATACCGTCTTCTTCTCGTTTATAGATAGAACCGGATGGACAAGATGCTACGCAAGCTGGATTCAGACAATGCTCGCAAAGACGAGGCATATACATCATGAAAGTATTTTCGAACTGACCCCAAACATCTTTTTGCATTTGATCAAAGTTAGTATCTTTGCTACGTTTAGCAAATTCGCCACCCAGAATCTCTTCCCAGTTTGGGCCCCACTCAATCTTCTCCATGCGTTTGCCAGTAAGTAAACTTCTTGGGCGAGCAGTTGGAGTGGCCTTTGATTCGGGAGCGCTTTGTAAGTGCTCGTAATCGAACGTAAACGGCTCATAGTAATCATCGATTTCTGGCAAGTTAGGGTTGCCAAATAGGTTCATCCAAATCTTAGACTTACCACCTTGCTTAGGCTCAATTTTGCCATTACTCTTACGAGTCCAGCCACCCTGCCACTTTTCTTGATCTTCCCAATTTTTTGGGTAACCGATGCCTGGCTTGGTTTCTACATTATTAAACCAGGCGTACTCCATACCTGGACGATTTGTCCAAACCTGCTTACAAGTAACGGAGCATGTGTGGCAGCCGATACATTTATCCAGATTTAAAACCATGCCAATTTGTGCGCGAATTTTCATTTATATTCTCCGTTACGCCTGAACTGAATTGGCATTTTCAGTGTCAAGCCAATCTATGTTTCGCATCTTCCGAACCGTTACAAACTCATCTCGATTAGTTCCAATGGTTCCGTAGTAGTTAAATCCATAACTCAGTTGTGCATAACCGCCGATCATGTGGGTAGGCTTAAGAACAATTCGAGTGACAGAGTTGTGAATGCCGCCGCGCATACCAGTAATCTCAGATCCAGGAGTATTGATAATCTTTTCCTGTGCGTGGTACATCATGATCATTCCTGGGTTTACCCGTTGACTGACTACAGCCCTAGCTGCAATCGCCCCGTTGGCGTTATATAACTCAACCCAATCGTTATCCACAATGCCCGCCTTAACAGCGTCATCCTCACTTAACCAAACTACTGGTCCACCACGATTCAGCGTCAACATCATTAAGTTGTCACTGTAGGTAGAGTGAATTCCCCACTTTTGATGTGGCGTAATGAAATTCAAAACAATTTCTTTGTTCCCGTTAGGCTTAATACCTTTGACTTCAATAATGGTCTTCAAATCTACCGGCGGTCTATAAGAAACAAATCCCTCGCCAAAAGCGCGCATCCATTTGTGATCCTGATAGAACTGTTGACGGCCAGTCAATGTTCTCCAAGGAATGTACTCATGAACGTTTGTATAGCAGGCGTTATAAGAAACTTTTTCACTTTCCAGTCCAGACCAAGTTGGTGAACTGATAATCTTTCTTGGCTGAGCCTGAATATCGCGGAAACGAATCTTCTCATCTTCACGGTGCAAAGCTAAATGGGCATGTTCAAGGCCAGTGATTTTAGATAATGCATCCCAAGCCTTTACCGCTACATGCCCGTTTGTCTCGGGAGCCAGCATCAATACAACCTCAGCAGCATCAATATCTGTTGAGATTTTTGCCATACCCTTCATTTCACCATGCTCAACACGACCATTGAGCTCGCGCAACTGCTCCACTTCAACCTTGGTATCCCATGAAATACCCTTTCCGCCATTACCAATCTTGTCCAACAATGGGCCTAAGGCAGTAAAGCGGTTATAGGTATTTGGATAGTCACGCTCCACTACTGCAATTTGCGGCGCGGTTTTACCAGGGATGAGATCACACTCGCCTTTCTTCCATTCCTGAACATCAAACGCTTGAGCTAATTCCGCAGGCGTATCGTGCATTAAAGGTGTCATCACAATCTCTTTTTCAACACCTAGATGACCGACGCAAACTTCTGAAAACGTTTTAGCAAACCCTTTATAAATATCCCAATCACTACGAGCTTCCCAAGCTGGGTCAACTGCTGTAGACAAGGGATGGATAAATGGATGCATGTCACTGGTATTAAGGTCATTCTTCTCATACCAAGTGGCGGTAGGCAGAACAATATCGGAATATAAGCAGGTAGTGCTCATCCGGAAATCTAACGTCACCAATAAATCCAATTTGCCTTCAGGCGCTTTATCGTGCCACTCGACCTCAGAAGGTCTTGCCTCATCGTCCCCAAGATCTTTACCCTGAACCCCATGGCTAGTGCCCAATAGATGTTTTAAGAAATACTCATGGCCTTTTCCTGAAGATCCTAAAAGATTGGATCTCCATACAAACATATTGCGGGGCCAATTGTTTGGATGATCAGGATCTTCACAACTCATTTGTAATGTTCCAGATTTCAGACCTTTGACAACGTACTCCTTAGGATCCTCACCAGCAGCAATTGCCTCCTTAACAACCTCAAGGGGGTTTGTCTTTAACTGAGGGGCTGATGGTAACCAACCCATCCGCTCTGCGCGGACGTTGTAGTCAATCATGCTGCCCTTGTAATCTTCTTTATTGGCTAAGGGTGATAACACCTCTTCCATTCCAAGCTTTTCATAACGCCACTGATCAGTATGCGCATAGAAGAAGCTGGTGGAGTTTTGCTGACGCGGTGGACGAATCCAATCCAGTGCAAAGGCTAAGGGTGTCCAACCGGTTTGTGGTCGTAGTTTTTCTTGACCCACATAGTGAGCCCAGCCACCACCGCTTTGCCCGATACAGCCGCACATCATTAACATATTGATGATGCCGCGGTAATTCATATCACAGTGATACCAATGGTTCATCGCTGCACCAATAATGACCATCGACTTGCCTTTAGTCTTTTCTGCATTTTCGGCAAATTGACGAGCTACTGCGATGACTTGATCACGCTTCACTCCTGTAATAGATTCTTGCCAAGCGGGAGTATAAGGAACGTTGTCGTCATAAGATTTGGCGCATTCACCTCCTAGTCCACGATCAATCCCGTAATTTCCTGCTAATAAGTCAAAGACCGTAGCGACAAATACTTCTTTTTCAACTCCATTCTCAATGAGGGTGATTTTCTTGGCTGGTACGTTTTGAACCAGTACATCGCCTTGCTTATTAGACTCAAAATAAGGAGTATCAATACCGCCAAAGTAGGGAAAACCAACTGGAACAATGTCATGTATTGCCTGGTCGTCCATTAGCGATAGCTTCAACTTCACATCATTTCCGTAGGTAGCCTCTTTTGATTCAAGATTCCATTTACCTTGGTCTTTACGGCCCTCTGGGCCCCATCTAAAACCTATAGACCCATTTGGAACAACCGGCTTACCGGCAGTATCAAACGCTACCGTTTTCCAGTCTGCACCGTTAGTTTGACCCAACTTTCCATCAAAATCACTTGAGCGCGCATAGCGTCCGGGTACCAATACTTTTCTACCATCTTCCAATACTTTTTCTTCAAGCATAACTAGATTTGGCATGTCGGTATAACGACGCACATAATCATCAAAATATTCGGTGCGTTTATCGAAATAGAACTCCTTCATGATCACATGCCCCATTGCCATCGCAATAGCAGCGTCTGTACCCTGCTTTGGATGCATCCAAATATCGGCTAATTTGGATACTTCAGCATAGTCCGGAGTGATGGCTACTGTCTTCGCACCCTTATAGCGAACCTCAGTAAAGAAATGCGCATCAGGCGTGCGGGTTTGTGGAACATTGGAGCCCCACGCAATAATATAAGTGGAGTTATACCAATCAGCAGACTCCGGAACGTCAGTTTGTTCACCCCATACTTGCGGACTGGCTGGTGGCAAATCACAATACCAGTCGTAGAAACTCATACATACGCCACCTATCAGGCTGAGGTAACGTGATCCCGCTGCATAACTAACCATTGACATCGCAGGGATTGGAGAAAAACCAATAATCCGATCTGGGCCATGCTTTTTAATCGTATATACGTTAGCTGCGGCAATGATTTCATTTACTTCATCCCACGAACTACGAACAAAGCCACCCTTACCACGCAACTCTATCCACTCTTTACGTTTAGCAGTGTTTTCAACCAAATTGGCCCAAGCATCTACTGGTGATTTAGCTACAGCTTTAGCTTCACGCCACTGTTTTAAGAGGCGACCGCGAATCATTGGATACTTCACGCGATTGGCGCTGTACATATACCAGCTGTAGCTTGCGCCACGAGCACAACCACGAGGCTCATGATTCGGAAGGTCAGGTCTTGTGCGCGGGTAATCCGTTTGCTGGGTTTCCCAAGTAACAATACCGCCCTTGACATAAATTTTCCAGGAACATGATCCTGTGCAATTGGTGCCGTGCGTTGACCTAACAATCTTGTCATGCTGCCAACGTGAACGGTAGGCGTCTTCCCAGGTACGGTCTTCTCCAACCGTTACACCATGGTCATCGGAAAACGTTTCTTTATCGGCAGATAAAAACTTGAGGCGATCTAAAAAGTGACTCATATCAATCCTTTAATATTTTCTTAGCAAGGCATTGGTGCGTTTTTACGGCTGTAATACCACCAGGTAATAAACGTACAGGTAATGTAAAAAACAATGAATGCATACAAGGCGGCCTCTGGTCCGCCTGTGGCAGCGATAGAAGTTCCATATCCTTTTGGAATAAAGAATCCACCGTAAGCACCTACTGCAGAACTAAAACCGAGCACTGCTGCGGCCTCTTTATTGGCATCACGAAGTGCTTGATCCTTGTCAGCCTGAGTATTGCCAGCTGCACGCTGACGCTCAGTCAAGAAAATCACGGGGATCATCCGAAATGTAGAGCCATTACCAATACCTGAAGTTGCAAATAACACCATGAATGCAATCAAGAATCCGTAAAAATCTCCGCCAACGCCTTTGACAGGTAAGAAATGTAAAACCGCTAACACCCCTATAGCCATTGCAATGAAATTCCAGAATGTAACTCTGGCTCCACCCAACTTATCAGCCAACCAGCCACCGATTGGTCTTGCTAATGCACCAACCAACGGTCCAAGCCATGCATAGCTGAGCGCATTAACACCGGGAAATTGACTTTTAATCAGCAAAGGAAATCCAGCTGAATAACCAATAAAAGAACCGAAGGTGCCCAAATACAACCAGCACATTAACCAGTTGTGTTTGCGTTTAAAAATCACTGCTTGATCAGCAAAGGAAGCTTTTGCTTCGGCTAAATCATTCATACCAAACCAGGCAGAAATTGCCGAAACAGCAATAAAAGGTACCCAAATAAAGCCTGCATTTTGTAACCACATTGGCACTTCTTTGCCGGCCTTAACAACCATTTGTGAGTCACCACCCAAGCTACCAAATACACCTGCAGTAATCACAAGTGGGACAACTAACTGAACAATAGAAACACCTAAATTACCTAGGCCAGCATTAAGACCTAAGGCCGTACCCTTTTGCGCTTTAGGGTAAAAGAAACTGATATTAGCCATTGAGGAGGCAAAATTACCGCCTCCCAATCCACATAACAAGGCAAGTAAGATAAAAAACTCATACGGGGTTGCTGAATTCTGAACTGCAAATCCAATACCAACGGCAGGAATGAGTAATGAAGCAGTTGAAATTGCTGTCCAGCGCCTACCACCAAAAATGGGGACGGCAAACGAATAAAAAATTCTCAAGGTAGCGCCACACAATGCAGGTAGAGAAGCCAACCAAAACAGTTGATTTGTAGAAAATTTGAATCCTACATTTGGCAGGTTCACCACGACCACCGACCACACCATCCATACTGCAAATGCGAGGGTTAGTGCGGGAATCGAAATCAACAGATTGCGTTTTGCTATCGGCTTCCCAGTCTCTTCCCAAAATTGCTTATTCTCTGGTTCCCAGCGTGTAATGACGGTCGAGGCCATGATGTTTCCTTATATTTGCAATGATTAAGTGAGCGATGGAATGGCTTTAGTGCCCATCACTTCAGATTTACGAACTTCAGTTAGATACATCCAGATGAGTGACACCCAAACCACGCCGTACATCAGCATGAAGGCGCTCGAACGAATACCGGTGATATCTAGAAGAGCACCAAACAAAATTGGCAAAATAAAACCGCCTAATCCACCGGCTAGGCCAACAATTCCTGAAATGGTGCCGATGTTTTCTGGGTAGTCGTCACCGATGTATTTAAAAACGCTGGCCTTACCAAATGCCCAAGCGATACCCAAGATGAACATTAAACTGGTAAATAAATAAATATTCAGGCCAACGTGGAATGTCTCTGGGCCATGAATCGTTTGAATTGTGAAGTCAGTCTGCGGATAGGAAAGTAAGAAAAGACAAATCCAACTTACCCACATCACCCACCAAGTCACCTGATGCGCTCCATACTTGTCTGACATCCATCCACCAATTGCTCTTAAAACGCCGCCTGGCAATGAGAAGCATGCGGCTAATAGTGCTGCCGTCCGGATTTCCAAACCAAATTCACCTACGTAGTACTGCACCATCCACAAACTAAGGCCAACATAACCACCAAATACAATGCTGTAGTACTGACAGTAGCGTAATACCTGTGGATCTTTAAGCGCCTTTAATTGGTCTTTAAAAGAAATATTGCTCGAGACTAAATGTGATGGATCGCTAGCACTAAAAATCCAGAATAGAACTGCGGCGCCCAACATGACAGCTGCATATACCTCTGGCACTACAGCCCATCCAAATGCGACCACTAAGGCAGGCGCTACAAATTTATTAACTGCAGCGCCGGAGTTACCAGCACCATAGACACCCATTGCAAATCCTTGGCGATTTTTCGGGAACCATCTTGCTACGTATGGAGTACCAACTGAAAATGAGCCTCCAGCTAAGCCTACGAAAAGACCAATTACTAGAAAATGCCAGTATTGGCTGGCGTAACTCATCATCCAAATAGGAATGACGGTCGAGAGCATCAATAAAAACATCACAATGCGGCCGCCAAATCGATCAGTCCAAATACCAAGTGGCACACGCACAAGAGAGCCAGTCAAAATTGGTGTAGCTGTAAGAAGACCAAACTGGGTTGCGCTTAAGTCGAGCGATTTTTTAATCGGTATCCCAATGACCCCGAACATCATCCACACCATAAAACAAACAGTGAAGGCAAATGTACTGACAATCAAAACTGAATAAGCTTGTCTACTCGTTTTAACTATCGAACTCATGAATATCCCCTAATGTCATGAGTTGATTATCAAAACTAAAGAGGATTAACAATATCCTCCAAAAGACTACTTTTAAAAAGCAGTCGAACTATAAGCGGCTGTGGCCTATAGTTCTTTAGAGCTACTTCTTATGAAATCATGCCTTCAGCATTCGCAAATACTGCCACCTGAACTCGAGATGTGAGGTTGAGTTTCCTCAAGATATGTTGCACATGAATTTTGACGGTAGTTTCAGCGATGCCAAGCTGCCGAGCAATTTCTTTATTGCTAGACCCAACAGCAATTAAGCGGACAGTATCAATCTCCCTAGGTGATAAAGTCGCTGCTAATGATGTATTTGAGGGCTTACCGTCTTTCTTGGTGCCAGTTTTAAATGCGCTAACCAACTTATGGGTAAGCTCTTTACTAATAACCGACTCCCCATCAAATGCCTTGCGAATACCAAGTAACAACTCATCTTTTTCACTCGTTTTAAGTAAGTATCCTTGTGCGCCATTCTGCAACGCCTGGATTAAATCAGCTTCATCCTCGCTAACAGTCAGCATGATGACTGTCGAATCGGGTGAGGCATGGAAAATATCCGGAAGTGATTGAATTCCACTAGCGCCAGGCAAATGATTATCAAGCAAGATAACATCAGGCTTTAGTGATTTACATAATCGCAATGCCTCGATAGCGTCGCCAGCCTCACCAATCACCTCAAAATCACTTGCCTGTGAAATTAAAGCGATTAAACCACGCCTAAACAAAGTATGGTCATCAACAACTAGAATCCGAATCTTTTCCAATTTACCCTGCCTTCAATATTGAGATAAAAGAATATCACTTACGTAGGAAGAGTTAAGGATATACAAGTACCTGCTAGCGGTTTTGAACTCAACTCCAATTTGGCTCCAATTTTACTTGCCCGCTCTCGCATAATGCTCATACCGACATGCGTGCTATCAACTGCATTTAGCTCTGTCGAAAAACCAATTCCATCATCAATTACTTTAAACATCCATTTTGGTGATTGCGCTACTTCGACCTTTACTATGGCTGCTTTCGAATGTTTCCGAATATTAGATAATGCTTCCTGAATGATATGCATGACCTGTATCTGAACATCTGGAGTTAAAGGTAGTCCCTGCCCCTGCACAGATAACTCCGTGTGAATACCTGATTGATGCTCAAATTTTTGCAACGTCGTCTTGATCGCTGGTTCTATATCCTCGATATTAGTACGCGTTCTAAAATGCAATAACAGTTCACGTACGTCACTATAACTTTCTCTTAAACCCTCGTCCAACTCACCTAAGATCGTTTTTGCCTTTGCAGTTGCTGGCTCCACTATCTCGTCTTTTAGCATGCCCACCTGTAATTTAAGAAATGCTAATGACTGGGCTATTGAATCATGTAACTCTCTTGCTAATAAACTACGCTCTTCAGAAATAGCCGCCTCTCTCTCCAAGGCTTTAATACGTAAAGCTTCCATTGCCCCAGCCAAATGATGAGCTAATGTCTCCAGCAAAGCTCTCCGATCTGTATCTATTGATTGTTCTTGAATATAAAAAATATCAATTTCTCCAAGTAAGTCTTGTTGAAATAGAATTGGAACGGTTACAAGAGAGTTAAACCCAGCCTTGACGCAATGCCGGTCTAACTCAACCTTTGGATCAAAAGTAATTACCTGGATTTCTGCTTTTCCACTAGATTGCCCGCAAAAGCAGTCACCAGTTACCAGGCATTGCTCTTCTTGCATGATGGATGCAGGTAAATTTGCACCGGATAGTAAAAAATATCGCTTATTCGCCTGGTCAGTCCATCTTATTGCGATTGCAGAAGCACCCGTGATAGATAAAATTCGCTTTGAAAAGCCTTGGGCCAATCTTTCTAGATTGTCTTCAGTTGAAACAAATGAACTTAAATCATATAAAGCTTGCAAACGATTTTGTTGCTCCTGAAGATGCAAGGTCTTTTCTTCAACCTTTGCCTCTAAACCACTATATAAGTCACTAATAGTTGAAGTCATTGAATTAAAACCAATTGCTAACTCACCGAACTCATCCTTAGCCTCGATTTGGACTCTCGTATTTAATCTACCTGATTTAACACTCTCGAATCCGATGCGTAATTTCTCTACCGGATCAAGGATCACAGAATATCCCACATACATAATGATCAATGTAGCAACGAGAGAAATGGCTAACATCGCAAACTGAAACAGGTGAAGCATCCCAGTCCAGTAATCCACTTCTATCTCAATCGACCCTACAAATTCATCAATTCGAGAAACAAAATTATTGATGTTTACAACAGAAATTGTCTTACTATTATTTTTTGATAATCCTTCTTTAATGTTCTCCCACTGATTTTGAATTTGGGAGAAATAGGTTCTATTAGCGTCATTCCATGGAACAAAAAGAGGTCTAGCTGGATCACCTGTTTTAAGCACAGTAATACTGTCATTGAATTTATCAATGAGCCTTTGCGTTGCCATCAGATCCTGTCCGTTTGCCAGCAGCGCCAACTGATAGGTCTGCATTCTCATGCGGCCAGCTTCATTGATTGCTGCTGCGCCACCCTCGAGCTTCCAGGTTACCCACAAAGTAAAGCTGATCGAGATCATTGCCAACACCAAAAGGGTGGTGCCAATGAACATCAATTTCTTTTTTAAGGTAAATTCAGTATTCTTCATGTTCAACAAATAACTATAAAAAAATCATGCAAAGAGAGAACAAGCCAAACTGGCTTAAGCGCTTACATCCAGGACTGTTTGGTATGTCACTCGGCTTGCTTAGTCTTTCATTCGCTTGGCGAAAGTTCGCCTATGTCAGCAATTTCTCCACCCAATTGATGGAAATGGCTTTTCTGAGTCTTGGTGTGTTCATTCTATGCCTTCTCATTGTGCTTTGGAGCATTAAGGCCGTTTTGTATCCGGCAGCAATAAAAGAGAAATTCTTAAACCCCGTTTTAGGCCCCATGATGGCGTATTTACCCATTAGCACCCTATTGGCTGTTGCCTTAATTCTTCCCAGGTTCCCAGAGTATGTCCTCTTCGGCTATGCATTAACGATCCTATCTCTCCTGATACAAGTAATCATCGCATGGCGTGTAGTTCATCTTTTATCCATGGGCAATATACCCACCGACCAGGTAACTCCAGCCTTGTACTTGCCAATTGTTCCAGGAGGACTTGTTGGTGGCGCGGCCTTAACCGCAATTGGGTTTCCTGGCTTTGGATACTTAGTATGGGGAATGGGTCTTGGCGGATGGGCTTTACTAGAAATGCGAATTCTGCACCGCTTGTTTGCGGGCCCTCTTCCACCACAATATCGTGCGACCATTGGTATTGAAATGGGTCCAGCAGCAGTTAGCACCATTACCGCCATTACGATTTGGCCAAATATTCCTGTCGATGTCATCTTAGTAGGTCTAGGTGTTGCATCTGGTCCTATTTTTGCAGTAATGACGAGATGGCGATCTTGGACAGCCGTTCCTTTTTCTTTTGGATTTTGGTCTTTCGCATTCCCTGCTGCAGCAACTGCCTCCTGTGTAATTGAGGCAGTAATACGGGGTGGATGGCCACATGAAGCTGCCATTATTGCGATCACCCTCTCTACAGCGCTCATTCTATTTCTACTTGCACGAACAATGATCTTGCTAATTAAGCGAGAGTTGTACTAGCATGCGTTGCTTGCGGGTTAAAACGATTTGTCTGCATATCCATAGTTCACCGGCTCCACTTCGGACAATAATTGGGTAATTAAATCGATCACAGGGCGTATTTCATTTCCGAAAGGTAAGGATCCAGCCCCTCTAAAGAAAAGCCCTTTCTGTACATTACCAGTCAGTGCGCTCCCAAGAACTTTATCTATACAAAATTGACCCCAAGCACTATTACCATCGCGTAAACCACAATCGTGAAGGCAATCAAAAATCATTGTGCAGCGTGGTTTCTTACGAGCTGTCCCTTGAAGAATGCTCTCAACCTTGAGATATTTTCCAAGCCAAGGCGTTTTAACAGCCCTCGCTGGAAGTCCAGCAACACTCAAAAACTCAACTAGATCTTCTTTCTTGGCATTAGCAAGAACATGCTTAAATGCCTCGTCCGCATCACTCTCACAAGTTACTGCAAAGGCAGTACCCAGTTGAACACCCGAAGCGCCAAGCGCTTGCAAGCGCTTAATATCTTGGAAAGAGGAGACTCCGCCAGCTGCGATAAGGGGAATCTGCCCTTCAATTCCGATGGATTTAAAGAAAGCAAGTACCTCAGGAATGACATTTTCAAAATCAAATTTAGGGTTATGAATGTCCCCCACGCTAGATGCTCCTACATGCCCTCCAGCTAACCTTGGATTCTCAATCACAATGGCATCCGGTAAACGGCCCTTCTTCATCCACTTTTTCACCAGTAATTGCACGCCTCTCGATTCAGACAAAATTGGAATCAAAATCGCATCAGGAAAGTCTGCTGCTAGGTCTGGTAAATCAAGTGGTAATCCTGCGCCAACCACGATGGCATCAGCGCCGTTTTCTAGAGAGCACTGTATATAGGCAGCATATTCATTCACAGCCTTCATGATGTTGACTGCAATCAAACCAAAACCCTCAGACTCGACTTTTGCCTGTGTGATTTCCCGCCTTAACGCCTCAAGGTTGGCTTTATTGATAGTCTCGCGACTTTCTGAACAGGGAGATAGATGCTGAGTCTCTTGCATAAGATCTACATGCAAGCGCCGAAGATCGATGGAGGAAACCGTTCCCATACCTCCATTTTTTGCAACCGCTCCCGCTAGACGATGGGCGGATACTCCAACACCCATTCCGCCTTGCACGATTGGAAGTATCGTCTTGCCTTTGATGATCAGCGGTGAAATCCCGCTCTTAGTTAATAAATCCCCCGAAAAGGAAGGAACCAACATATTCATTGAGATACCCGTAAAAGAGATTGCGCCATTAGTTCAATAGCACGCTATCCTGGCTGCCCATCCAAGCGGGGCTTAGAGAGCCAAGGAAAGTACTTGTGGATGTAAAGGAGGAAGGCTAAACACCAGCAGATGCCGGCCAAGCCAATGGTTGAATGAAACCACACGCCCGATGTTAAATGGGCAGCCATCCAAATGATTGCGGTTGCCTGTACCAATGCATAACAGATCACTTCAGTTGATCCTGCCGTAAGAGATCGACCGGTATGCCCCATGGCAGTTCTAGTAATCATGCCGATAATCAATCCGCCAGTAGCGCCGATGCCAAAAGCATGTAGCGC
>CAIMPQ010000180.1 GCA_903843315.1 uncultured beta proteobacterium | reverse complement strand
AGTAGTGCCTTCAGTGGCTGACTGCATCAGGGCTATCACCAACACTACTGACAGGGCCATGGATGCGATTAGCTGAGTGATCGGTTGATTCAAGCCTCCAGCTACGGCTGATTTCAAAGCAAATTGTCTTAAGCGATCCGCCTTTTCCATAAAGCGAAGAGTCTCATATTGTTCAGCGCCATGCACCTTTACTATTTTGTAACCGGCGGCGGCCTCTTCTACGATATAAGCCAATTCACTGGTTAAATTTTGCTGTTCTCGATTGAGCGATCTAAGGCGTCGATTAATTCTACTCATGATGAAAGCGATGATTGGAAAAATCATCAATACCACTAAGGTGAGCTGCCAATTTAAATAAATAAGGTAACCCATCAAACCAATGACTGTTAATGAATCTCGTACCAGACTGATCAGCATGCCACCCATAATCGAAAGTACATTGTTGACCTCAAAAACAACTGCGTTAATTAATTGAGATGCAGAATTTTTTTG
Organism: uncultured beta proteobacterium; assembly: GCA_903843315.1. Classification (GTDB taxonomy): domain Bacteria; phylum Pseudomonadota; class Gammaproteobacteria; order Burkholderiales; family Burkholderiaceae; genus Polynucleobacter. The sequence continues at coordinate 17,111 of CAIMPQ010000180.1, read as the reverse complement.
AAAAAAGGTGGTACTCGCATGGAGCAAAGTTTGAAACATTTGCTCGCGCAATTTGAGGAGAACAGAATTGATAACTCGAGTTAATAGGTAATTTGACAAGAACTGAGCCATGCTGCGTACTAAAGCCAATCCAACCAAGAAAACGGGTATCTGCCAAAGTTTGTTATTCAGTTCGCCAGTAAAGCCTCGATCGAGCAAAGGCTTCATCAGAGCAGGGATTGAAGTCTCCGCTCCTGCCACAAAGGCCATAGCCACCAAAGAGCCAATAATCAGGCCCTTATGGGGTTTGAGATAGGAAATAATGCGATTTAAGGCGGTACGGTCTTGAGCATTCATATAATGAATTATGCCCACCTTATCAGTCATACTCATCACCCGCAATGAAGAGGCCAATTTGGACGATTGTCTAGCCTCCCTAGAAGGTATTGCCCAGCAAATCGTCGTGGTAGATACCAGCAGTACAGACCGCACCCTGGAAATTGCGAAAAGCTATGGGGCAACCGTAGCTCACCCCTCGGATTGGCCTGGTTTTGGGCCCCAAAAGAACCGTGCCCTGGATCTAGCCACGGGTGACTGGGTACTCTCCTTGGATGCCGACGAAAGACTCACTCCCGCCCTCAGATCGGAGATCCAGATGGCGTTAAACCATAGTGCCCACGTGGACTGTTTTGCTATTCCCCGCCTCTCTTGGTATTGCGGCCGATTTATTCGGCATTCTGGCTGGAGTCCCGATTATGTAGATCGACTCTTTAAGCGGGGAACTGCCCGATTTTCAGATGATTTAGTTCATGAGCGACTGATCCCCAATGGTCAGGTCGCCAAACTGAACAACCCTATGTTGCATTACAGCTTTATGAATTATTCGCAGGTTTTACAAAAACTCGATCGCTATTCCACTGCTTCTGCGGAGCAGGCTTTTGCTAAAGGTAAAACAAGTAATCCTTTGAACGCAGTTCTTCATGGCATCTGGGCATTTATCCGCACTTACATTATTCGCGCTGGATTCTTGGATGGTGCCCAAGGCTTTGCTTTGGCAATATCCAATGGGCAAGGGACCTACTACCGCTACATTAAGTTATGGCAGTTAAATCAGGATGCTAGTAAATGATTTCGATTTTGTTGGCTACTTATAACTGGCCGCAAGCACTAAAGTTGTGCCTAGAATCATTGGCCACACAAACTGATTCTCATTTTGAAATCATCATTGCCGATGATGGCTCGACCGAAAGCACTAAGCAAGTTATTGATCAAATTAAGCTTATTTTCCCAGTATCAATTACCCATCTTTGGCAAGATGATCAGGGTTTTCGTAAAACAAAAATTCTCAATCAAGCCATTGCAGCCGCTCATGGCGACTACTTAGTATTTCTGGATGGCGATTGCATTGTGCAGCCTGATTTTGTTGCCCGTCATCGTGCATTGGCCCAAAAGGGCTACCTAGTTACTGGTAGTCGCGTGCTGCTGAATGAAAAATTCACTCAGCAATTACTGACTTGGCCAAAATGGGACTTCCAGCGCTTTTGCTCAGGTCTGATTAGCGAGCGCCTTAGTGGCGGAATCAATAAATACCTTCCTTTTAAGATCAAGCTAGGCAATGGGTCATGGCGGGATTACAAAAAGTTTGTATGGCGCCGAATTAAAGGTTGCAATATGGCCTGCTGGAAAGCAGATGCAGAAGCTATCAATGGTTTCGATGAGACTCTCACTGGCTGGGGGCATGAGGATGCTGATTTTGTTTTCCGTTTACAGCGTCACCACATCGTACGCAAATCAGGATCATGGGCAACTGAAGTGCTCCATCTCTTTCACAAAATAAACGATCAAAGTAATGCTACTGAGAATGCGCGTCGTGTTCGTGAAAAGATCATGGCAAAGGCAATGTAAATGGGCGTTTCGAATATGAGCTCTTTCTCCAAACTCAAGCCCAAAAAAGTATTATTCATTGCCACTAGGCAAATTGGGGACGTACTAGTGACTACCCCTCTCATTAGTAAAGCCAGAACGCTCTGGCCCGATGCAGAATTTCATTTTCTAGGCTATCGCGGCAAGCTCGATATGCTGCATGGCAATCCCGATATTTCTGAAATCATTGAAACGTCTGATCGCCCCAGTTTTGGTGAATACCTATCCCTTTTCATACGCCTATTTCAACGCTATGACCTGGCCATCATCACTCAACCTAGCGATCGTGCCTATATCTATGGCTTAGTGTCAGCCTTCAGGCGGGTTGGTGTCTTGGGTGGACATCCTCAAGGGATGGATGTAAAAGAGGTGTCCAAACGAAGTAAGGCAGAAAAACAAAATGCCTGGAAAAAGTTTGTCTGCATGCATACCGTTGATGTGGATTATTTTAAGCAACACGTCATTGCAGAGAAACTCCGCTTACTCGAAGTGTTTTTCAGAAACCCCCATGAAATCTTTGATGAGCCAATCTCCGTCACTCCACCAGCCGGTGAACCCTTAACCCCTAGTATTGCTGGCGAGATTACACAACCGTATGTTGTTATACATCCAGGCCCACTTACTGCTTATAAGCGTTGGCCGTTAGCGCATTGGCAAACTCTGATAACTTGGCTTGTAGAGCGGGGTTACCAAGTCATTCTCAGTGCGTCGCCTGCAAAGCAAGATGTCCAACTCAACCATGACATCTTCTCGCTATTGGATGATAAAACTCGTGCCAAGGTTATTAATGCTGCTGGTACGCTTTCGATTCCGCAAGCGGGATCTTTGCTACGTGGTGCTATTCTCTATATTGGTGTTGATACCTCTATCACCCACTTGGCAGCAGCTTGCAACACCCCCACCATCACTTTATTTGGTGCAACTCCACCAACCAACTTTGGGCCTTGGCCCAATGGCTTTATTGGTTCACAGCCGTATCAACTACGCGCCCGCACACAGACAGTGGGTAATGTCACTATCCTGCAAGGACCTGGCGAATGCGTTCCCTGCCGTAAAGCAGGTTGTCTTGATCGCGCCGATAGTTATAGTGAATGCTTAGACTTACTGGAGCCTACTCAAGTCATCGTCGCAATTGAGCAAACGCTACAAAAATAGTTTAGTGATACTGAACTTGTACAGGGTCTTTTTGCTTTGAGGCCAGTAATTGGTTCAAACTGTGCAGACAAGCATCATCAGGATAAATCCTGAGCTCTTCAGGGAACTGCATCAAGCATGCTCCCCCACTAGTGGTAACAGCTGCCGTTAACATCAATCCCTTCACCCCCTCATTCGATCCTGGCAGCGCAGGAGATGTGGGTCCTAATTTAGGATCGCGAACGCGATTGGCCATAAGGTAAGGTCCAATCTGACTGCGAAGCATCTTCACGTCAATTGCTGCATCAATACAAACATGGACATTTCGGGCAAAACGCATCCGTGCGCCAGTGATATCCATGACAGCCTCAGATACCACCCGCATTCCACCTGAGAACTTATCAGGCGTCACGTTGACCTTAGCAATCAATAACTCATCCTCTTTGAGCCATGAACGATTAGGCTCATAGACCTCGCTATAGAGGGTTACTTCGATCGCAGCACTACCATCGTCGATAGTGGCAATCATCATCCGACCGCGTTGTCCAGTTAACATCCGGGCCGAAGTAATAATGCCAGCGATCAATTGATCCTTGCCTTCAGCCACCTTAGCGAGGGATTGGCGAATAAAATGCGTCGTCTCATCGCGATAGGCGTCGAACATATGCCCTGTTAAACAAAGACCGAGTGAAGTCTTCTCTTCTTGCAGGCGTTTTTTCTCAGACCAAATCGGTTCACGTACCAACTCTGGTAAATGACGATTCTCCTCACCAGCAATATCAAACAAACTCACTTGATGAATCGAAGCCTCGGCTTGTTCTGCAGCCTCGATTGCCCTTGCTAAGGAAGCAAGCAAAGTAGACCGAATGTCATACAAATTACCACCCGGCGTAACTGAGTCACGATACAGACTATCAAATGCACCGGCACGCATCAAGGCTTCAATGGCGCGCCGATTCACTTGCCGACGGTCTACCCGCGCGCAGAAGTCAAATAAATCCTTAAATGGCCCATCAGTCTCACGGGCTTTGACAATCGCTTCAATCGCCGCCTCACCCGTTCCCCGAACCGCACCTAAGCCATAACGAATGTGACTGATTGGCGCATCAGGATCAGCATCTGGCGCGCGCAACGGAGTGAACTCATAAACACCGGTATTGATATCCGGTGAGAAGACCCGTATTTGATTAGCTAAGCAATCGTCATACAGAATCTTCACCTTATCGGTGTCATCCATTGCGAGGGATAAGTTGGCCGCCATAAATTCTGCAGGGTAATAGGCTTTGAGCCAAGCCGTTTGATAGGCCAAGAGTGCGTATGCAGCAGCATGGGATTTATTGAATCCATAACCGGCAAAACGCTCCATTAAGTCATAGATCTCGTTTGCCTTAGCCTCAGTAATACCACCTGCTTTTGCGCCCTCGCTAAAGATCTTGCGATGCTGCGCCATTTCTTCTGGCTTTTTCTTACCCATCGCACGGCGCAACATGTCAGCACCACCCAATGAGTAACCCCCAATCATCTGGGCCATCTGCATTACCTGCTCCTGATAGACCATGATGCCGTAGGTCTCACGTAGAACCGGCTCAATACGGGGATCTGGATACTCTACTTTTTGACGACCATGCTTACGCTCGATGAAGTCTGGGATCAAATCCATTGGGCCAGGGCGATACAAAGCCACTAGCGCAATGATGTCCTCAAAACGGTCAGGCTTAGCCTCACGCAGCATGCTTTGCATGCCGCGGCTTTCTAGCTGGAACACGGCAACAGTGTTTGCTTTCTTTAAAACATCAAATGCTTTTTCATCATCAAGCTGAATATCACTGATACTCCAATCCTTGCGATCCACATGAAGTGTTTTAATCCAGCGTTGTGCTGCAGCCAAAATAGTGAGCGTGGTCAAACCCAAGAAGTCGAACTTCACTAAGCCGATAGCCTCTACATCATCTTTATCAAACTGACTGATAACAGAGCTACTATCTTGATCTTTTGATTCTTGGGTGTAGAGCGGACAAAAATCAGTAAGGCGTCCGGGAGCAATCAATACACCACCTGCATGCATACCGACGTTACGCGTCATACCCTCTAATTGTTGTGCGAGAGAGAGAAGTTGACGCACTTCATCTTCATTCTTTTCCCGTTCAGCTAATTGCTTCTCTTCCTTTTTCGCCATTTCAATGGTCATATATTGACCAGGCTTATTAGGAATCAACTTAGCAATACCGTCAACAAAGTTATAGCCCTGCTCTAACACGCGCCCCACATCCCGAATCGCCGCCCTAGCTGCCATCGTGCCAAAGGTAGCAATTTGACTGACGGCATCTTTGCCGTACTTATCTTTTACGTACTGAATCACCCGGTCACGACCGTGCTGACAAAAGTCGATATCGAAGTCAGGCATGGATACCCGCTCTGGATTTAAAAAGCGCTCAAAGAGTAAGTTGTAGCGCAGTGGATCTAAATCAGTGATTCCCAATGAATAGGCTACTAAGGAACCTGCACCTGATCCACGACCTGGTCCAACAGGTACACCATTATTTTTAGCCCAGTTAATAAAGTCCGCCACGATCAAGAAGTAGCCAGGGAAGCCCATTTGAGAAATTGTCTTCACCTCAAACACTAAGCGATCGTGATAACGCGGCATTTCTATAGCGCGCTCTTCTGCGTTCGGAAAATTCCGCTCCATGTGGCGCTCTAAACCAATTTCGGAAAGTGCTAAGAGGTATTCATCTAAGGTAATACCTGGAGGTGTCGGAAAATCGGGTAAACGTGGCTGACCGAGCACTAGTGATAAGTTACAGCGCTTGGCAATTTCTACCGAGTTCGCTAATGCAGCAGGAATATCTGCAAAGCGCTTTTCCATCTCATCTTGGCTTAAGAAGTACTGCTCGTTATTGAATTTCTTCGTGCGACGTGGGTTACCCAGTAACTCCCCTTCGGCAATACATACCCTTGCCTCATGCGCCGTGAAATCACTCTGTTTCATGAACTGCACAGGGTGGGTCGCCACTACCGGCAGATCCAATTCACTGGCTAAGTGACAAGCAAGCTGGAGTTGTTTTTCATCTTGCGGATTACCGCCACGTTGCACTTCAATATAAAAAGACTTAGGGAACAACTTCTCATAACGTCTTGCAGCAATCTTGGCTTGATCCTCTTGCCCTGATAATAAAGCGGAACCCACCTCACCCATACGCGCACCTGAAAGCGCAATCAAGCCATAAGTAAGGGTTCTTTTTTCTTTCTTGTCATCCGCTTTTGCAGCGGGTTCACTAAACCATGCAGAGTCGACTTCGGCACGACCGCGTGATTGATTATCCAAAGAAGCTCGACTGAGCAACTCACAGAGATTGAGGTAACCAGAATGGTTTTGTACTAGTAGCAATAATCGATGCGGTTGGTCTGGATCCTGGGGATTGCTCACCCAAACATCAGCTCCAGCAATCGGTTTAATACCACCAGCTCTGGCAGCGGTATAAAAACGTACTAAACCGAATAAGTTGCTTAAATCAGTCAGGGCCAAGGCGCCCATATCATCTTTAGCAGCTGCAGCCACCGCATCATCAATGCGAACGACTCCATCCGTAATTGAAAACTCGGAATGAAGGCGAAGATGTATAAAACGGGGTAAAGCCATGAGATGATTTTAGCTGTGTCCCTATCCAAAAACCTCCTATCCCCAGCCGACGGCTACCGCGGGCGATTTGCCCCCTCGCCTACCGGACCACTGCATGCGGGTTCGTTAGTTGCTGCCCTGGGAAGCTGGCTGGATGCCCGAAAAAATGGGGGTCAATGGCTACTCAGAATGGAGGATTTAGACACCCCAAGATGCATCCCTGGGGTTGACCAACTCATCCAAGCCCAACTGCTCGCCTGCGGCCTTTATTGGGACGGTGAGATAACGTATCAATCCCAACGCCATGATCTCTACCAAAGGGCTCTAGAACGCCTAAATACGCTTAAATTAGTCTATCCCTGCAATTGCTCAAGGCAGTCCATTGCGAATGCCCTGGCACAGCGCGGTATTAAAAACCCTCGCCATCAAGAGATGATCTATCCCGGAACCTGCCGTCCTGCCGAATTGTCAGTGAACTCACCTGAATTTATCGAAACACCTAATACTGCATGGCGCATAGCCCTTCCTCCAAATTGCCATATTGAGTTTACGGATTTATCACTAGGGCAGCAAAGTCAAGACCTCAATACAGATGTGGGTGATTTTGTATTGCACAGAAGTGATGGTCTTTTTACCTATCAACTCGCGGTAGTTGTAGATGATGCAGAACAAAATATTACCCACATTGTGCGAGGTGAGGATTTACTCAGTAACACTGCCCGGCAAATACATCTACAAAACATATTGGGATATTCAACACCGCATTACCGGCATCTACCACTCGTGCTCGATGAGTATGGAGAGAAACTCAGTAAACAAACTTTAGCAACCCAAATTCATACTCAAGATGAGAAATCTACTCTTACTGAATTACGTAAGGCTGCAAAACACTTGAGATTGAGGGGTCTACCGGACGGAGAGAACATCACCATTGCAGAGTGGCTACTAGCGGCCACTCATGCTTGGTAGGTAAGCTTATTTCTTTACTTCTTTACCTCTTTATTTCTTTATTTCTTTATTTCTTTATTTCTTTATTTCTTTACTTCTTTTTAAAGCCGCCCAGCAAAGCACCAACAGTGGGCTTGGCCGCCACAATGCCTACTTTTTTCTCTTCCGGCTTTGCGGCATCTGCAGATGATTGGGCTGCAGCACTTGGCTCATAAGGCTTATAGAAAAATGGGTCAGACATTTTTGCTGGTGCACTACTGCTGAATGAAGATCTGTTGGATGAAGATCTGCCAGATGTCGAGCTACTGGAAGATGCTCTACTTTGCGAAGGAGCTCCTTCAGGCAAAGGCAGAACATCGAGCTTTCGCTTCATGAGTCTTTCGATATCGTCGAGTAAGCGCTTTTCGCTTCCGTCCACTAATGCAATGGCATCGCCTGTACTACCAGCGCGACCCGTACGGCCAATACGGTGAATAAAGTCTTCTGCGTTGTAAGGCAACTCATGGTTGATGACACAGGGCATATCTGGAATATCTAAACCCCGTGCCGCTACATCGGTGGCAACCAACGCTTCGATGGCGCCCGATTTAAATGCATCTAAAGTTAAGGTCCGCTCGCCTTGGCTCTTATCACCATGAATCGCGCCCGCCTTAATTCCATCACGCTCGAGTGCACGCGATAACTTAGCGCAGCCTAAACGACTATTGGTAAAGATGATGCATTGGCGTGATAAACCCTGACGGGTACGAGCCTCTAACACTTGGACAATGGCACGCTGCTTATCAGCAGAGGACACCATGTGGACTACCTGCTTAACCGTATCAGCTGCGGCGTTTTGACGCGCAACCTCAACCGTCACAGGTGTACGTAAATAACTCTGCGCCAGTTTTTTAATTTCTGGTGAGAACGTTGCAGAGAACAGCAAGGTTTGTCTTTGCGCAGGAATTAAATTAATGATGCGCTGTAGATCAGGCAAGAAACCCATGTCGAGCATGCGGTCCGCTTCATCTAGCACCAGAATTTCTACTTGAGACAAATTGGCCACTTTGGATCCAATATGATCGAGCAGGCGCCCGGGCGTAGCAATCAAAATCTCCACACCGTTGCGCAAAGTAGCTACTTGCTCTTTCATATCAACGCCACCATACACAACCGCAGCGCGTAAATCGGTATGTTTCGAATAGTTAGCCGCATTCTCAGCAACCTGTACCGCCAACTCTCTAGTAGGCGTGAGTACTAAGGCACGAATTGGGTGACGGGCAGGTGAAGCGCTATTGCTTGCATGAGGCAAAATCTGTTGAATGATGGGTAATACAAAAGCGGCGGTCTTGCCAGTGCCGGTCTGCGCAGCACCCATGAGATCACGTCCCGCTAATATGTGCGGAATAGATTGCGCTTGAATCGGCGTAGGGATGGTGTAGCCCTGCTCGGAGACAGCCTTTTGAATCTTTGGGTCTAAACCAAAATCAGCAAAGGTGATTGTTGCCGGGGAAGTGGCAGTAGTAACGCTGGGGTTACTAGGGGCGATGCTAGAAACGACTGAGTCGTCAGCCCCTGTTGAAGAAGTTATTTCAGTAGCGGTATTTGTCAAGGTAACTTACAGGATGGCCGCAATGCCAGCCTTTGCAGTGGCGGCATCCTCGGTCGATTTAACGCCGGAAACGCCGACTGCGCCGATGGTAAAACCATTTACCTCGATATGGACCCCACCCTCTAACATGCCCGAAATATGTGGAACAGACAAAAAGGAAGTACGGCCGTTATTAATAATCTCTTCGTAAACGCGACTCTCACGTTTACCCATTGCTGCAGTACGCGCTTTTTCCTGAGCGATATAAGCAGACACAGGTGCACAACCATCACGACGAATTAAACCCAGCATATGACCGCCGTCATCGCAAACCGCGATCGTGACTGCCCAATTATTTTCAGCAGCATGCTTATCTGCTGCAGTCAAAATCTGTTGAACATTAGCCTGAGTTAAATACGGTTTAGTAGCAAACATGTTTAATCTTTCTGTCTCGAATATGGTGTATCTAGTCAATGCAGTTCTAGATAAGTACTTGAATTATAAGGGGTGTAGCCCGGGTGACCCTTGGGAACCCTGCTCCACCCACCTTCAATGCCGTTTCTGATTACTTCAGGAACTCTTGGGCTGCCACAACGCCGCTTTCTTTAGGCTTGTAACCCATCGCTCCCAGACTCATTTCCGCCCCGCTGAGCGCTGCCATCAGACTTAGCTCATTGCAGTCGCCCAAATGGCCGATACGGAAAATCTTGCCTTTCAGCTTACCAAGTCCAGTCCCCAAAGAAAGATTGAACTTCTCTAAGGCATGCTTGCGCAAGACATCAGCATCCATTCCTTCAGGAACTACTGCAGCAGTTAAGACTGGAGAATACGCAGTGGCATCTTGGCACTGGTTCTCAAGACCCCAGGCTGCAACTGCACGCCGACATGCTTCAGCCAAACGTTGGTGCCGAGCAAAAATCGTGTCTAAACCTTCGGCCGTCATCATATCAATTGCTTCGTGCAAGCCATACATCAAATTGGTGCTTGGAGTAGTTGGCCAATAGCCTGTTTTATTCGATTCCAGAATTTCGTCCCATGCTAAATACGATTTAGGAATCTTGCTGTGCTTGCTCGCTTCAATTGCTTTTGGTGAGAGGGCATTAAAGCCAATACCTGGTGGCAACATCAAGCCTTTTTGCGATCCTGAAACCGTCACATCAACGCCCCACTCATCATGGCGATAGTCCGCCGAACCCAAGCCAGACACGCTGTCTACGATAAGTAATGCGGGATGTTTGGCAGCATCAATCGCCTTTCGAACAGCAGCAATGTTTGATGTCATGCCAGTCGATGTTTCGTTGTGCACTACGCACACTGCTTTGATTTCGTGTTGAGTATCTTTACGCAAACGTTCTTCAATGACTGAGGCATCTACACCCCAACGCCATGTGTCCTTACCAACCTTACCAATCACCTCAGCCTGTAAACCAATTTTGGCTGCAAGCGCACGCCATAAGTTTGCAAACTGGCCGGTCTCGTAAAAAATGACCTTATCACCAGGATTGAGCACGTTGACTAAGGCGCCTTCCCATGAACCCGTTCCAGAAGCGGAATAAATCATGACTGGATGCTGAGTCTTAAAAATCTTTTTGATGCCCTCTAATACCTTCAAGCCAAACTCACCAAACTCAGGACCGCGGTGGTCAATGGTTTGATAACTGATAGCACGCAGAATGCGTGAAGGAACTGGGCTTGGTCCGGGAATATGTAAGAAATGGCGTCCAGACAGGTGGTTATCAAGTTTCAGCATCTTTAGTCTCACTGGTTTTAGGTTGAATAATGCCCCTAGTGTATGACAATTTCGAGGATTTATCCATTTTGCATACAAATTATTTTCTATAAATATGAAAATATAGGCTTTATTTAGTGTTTAAAGACGATATTTATGCTTTATGATGGCTTATTGGTATTTTTGTATACAAATAGAGAAACTAGGGGGTTGAAGCATGACGGTGATTGAACAGCCCAATTCGCAGAATTTGCATGAAGCCATTTTCCAAAAGCTCAGACTGCTTTTGGTTGAAGGCAAGATTGCACCCGGTAGCAAGCTCAATGAACGCGAGCTTGCTGAAAGCCTCCATGTTTCTCGCACCCCAATTCGCGAAGCGATCCGTCGACTAGCTGCAGATGGCTTGGTTGAATTAATCACGAACCGCGGTGCGATTGCGCTTCAACTCAGTCTGGAAGATGTAATTCACACGTTTGATGTCATCGCCGATTTAGAAGGATTCTCGGGTGAATTAGCAGCAAACAATATTACTAATACCACCCTCTCTGAATTAGAAGCCCTTCAATATGAAATGATGGCTTCGTATGCGCGTCGGGATTTATCTAGCTATTACAAGCTGAATCTACGCATTCATCATCTGATCAATCAAGCAGCAAACAATCCCGTACTCACTCAACTCTTCTCCCAAGTGAATGCCCGTATTGAAGCTTTGCGCTTTAGATCTAATCAAGATGGTGTGAAATGGGAAAAGGCGGTTGAAGAACACCAAGAGATGCTCGATGCCCTTAAGACCCGAGATAGCGTGCGTATGCGCAAGATCATGATTCAGCACGTCAGAAATAAACGCGATGTGGTGGTGCAATTACTCAAAGCTGAAGCTTTAGAAGTAGAGACAGCTAAATGAATAAACCCCTTGATCTCAAAGAACTGATGATGGATCGGGCGCAATTAGCCAAACGCCTGCGCCAAGAAACCTCTGGCGAAGTGATGACTGATAGCGCTAGCCGTGGTCGCTATGCTACCGATGCTTCTATCTATCAAGCCATGCCAGTGGCAGTCTTTGTACCTAAGACAGCGCAAGATATTGCCAGTGCTCTACAGATTGCAGCAGAACTTGGCGTGCCAGTATTGCCTCGAGGCGGTGGCACTAGTCAGTGCGGCCAAACTACTGGCGCAGCCCTAGTGATCGACAACACTAAATACTTTCGAAATCTCCTTGATCTCAACTTAGACAAAGGCTATGTTGAAGTGGAACCTGGCATGGTGCTGGATCACCTCAACGGCTCACTCAAACAACATGGTCTTTGGTATCCAGTGGATGTCTCTACTGCTGGACAAGCAACGATTGGTGGCATGGCCGGCAATAATTCTTGCGGCAGCCGCTCGATTGCTTACGGCAATATGGTGCACAACGTACTCGGAATAGATGCATGGCTTGCGGATGGCAGAGTTGCCCAATTTGGCAATTACGCAAATAGTTCTGGGGTTGCCAAAGAGCTTGGTGATTTTGTGAAAGGCTTGGCTAATACATTGCAACCTGAGATCGAAGCGAAATTTCCAAAAGTATTAAGACGCGTAGCGGGTTACAACCTCGATATCTTCCATCCTCAAAGCGAATTGCCATACACACAAGATGGTAGCGTCAATCTGTCCCATCTACTCGTTGGCAGTGAAGGTACCCTGGCCTATTTCAAATCGCTCAAACTCAAATTAGCGCCATTGCCACAGCACAAGGTACTAGGCATCGTGAACTTTGCGAGTTTTTATAAGGCAATGGATAGCGCCCAACATATTGTGAAACTAGGTCCTACTGCAGTTGAGCTAGTAGATCGCACCATGATTGATTTGGCACGTAGTAATCCGAGCTTTCAGAAAACCATTGAAACCGCATTAATCGATCACACTGCTCAAACCCCGGAGGCGATTCTCTTGGTCGAGTTTTCTGGTGAGGCGCATGCGCCCCTGCTCGATAAACTCAAGGCATTGCAAGAACTCATGAGTGACTTGGGTTTACCAGGATCGGTAGTCACTATGTCTGATGCATCCCCTCAAAAGAATTTATGGGAAGTGCGTAAAGCAGGCTTGAACATTATGATGAGCCTGAAAGGTGACGGTAAGCCAGTAAGCTTTATTGAAGACTGCGCCGTTCCCTTAGAGAGTTTGGCTGACTATACCCAAGCATTAACGGATGTATTTTCTAAATATGGCTCTCGTGGCACTTGGTATGCCCATGCCTCAGTAGGCACCTTACACGTCCGCCCTATTCTGGATATGCGCAGAGATGGAGCGCAAAAGATGCGCGCTGTTGCTGAAGAGGCTTCTGCATTGGTAAGAAAATACAAAGGAGCTTACAGCGGTGAGCATGGCGATGGTTTATGCCGTGGTGAGTGGATCTCTTGGCAATTTGGCCCCAAGATCACTGAAGCTCTCGCAGAAATCAAGTCTGCTTTTGATCCCAAGGGATTGTTTAATCCCGGCAAGATTGTCAATCCACCCAAAATGGATGACTCTACCAATTTTAGATTTCCGCCAAATTACAAAGTCATCCCATTGCAACCCGCATTAGATTGGTCTGCTTGGAATGTCCAAAACAATCCTGTCACTGAACAAACCACTGCGCCAGGCACTGGTGGCGATCCAGCAATGGGCTTAGCCAAAGCCGTAGAGATGTGTAATAACAATGGTCACTGCCGCAAGTTTGATGCTGAAGTGATGTGTCCTAGTTATCGAGTTACCCGGGACGAGAAACACCTCACCAGAGGCCGAGCAAACACCTTACGCCTAGCACTGTCAAATCAACTGGATATCAAGAGTGGTTCAACGATCAACTCATCCCCACTAGCTAGTGATGCCATAAAAGAAGTGATGGAGCTTTGCGTCAGTTGCAAAGCCTGCCGTCGTGAGTGCCCTACCGGCGTGGATATGGCTAAGATGAAGATTGAGTTCTTATCGGCTTACAAGAAGCGAGTCGGTCATTCCTTAAGAGATCTAGCGGTAGCTTACTTACCAAAATACGCTGCGATCATTAGCAATACTACGCTCTTGCCAGCCTTACTCAATTTGCGGAATCACATCGCACCAGTAGCCAAGTTACAAGAATGGATCATGGGTATCTCGGCTCAGAGAAGTTTGCCAGTTTGGAAGAGTAAGACTTTCTGGAATCAGAAGATAGCGCAAAACTATCAGTTCACACCAGATCAGTTAGCGCAGGATGCCAATGGTAAAGGAGTGGTACTGTTAGCTGATACCTTCAATGCCTATTTTGAAAATGAGAATCTCATTGCTGCTCTAAAAGTGCTCAAAGCTGCTGGCTATCGTGTTCATATTCCAAATAAGGGTCAGCCCAAAAAAGAAAAACGAGCAGATAAAACTGGCAACACTTGCTCAAAAGAGTTTTGCTGTGGCAGAACCTATCTTGCCGCCGGTATGGTAGATAAAGCCAAAGAAACTCTGAGTGAATTAGTCGATCACCTCGCGCCCTATGCTGAGCAGAATATCCCCATCATTGGTTTAGAGCCTTCATGCCTCTTTACTTTGAAAGATGAAGCCTTAGTCATGGGTTTTGGGGAGCGCGCAATCACGGTTTCTAAGCAAGCGCAACTCTTGGAAGAGTTTTTGGCTAGCGAAGCAAAAGCTGGAACACTGAAGCTCAAGCTCAAAGAAGCGAGTAAGCCAGTACTCTTTCATGGTCACTGCCATCAGAAGTCCTTTGCTGCAGTTACTCCCGCAATGGAATTACTCAAACTCATTCCAAAAGCAGATCCAAAACTGATTGAATCTTCTTGCTGCGGTATGGCAGGTAGTTTTGGTTATGAGGCAGAACATATTGAAGTCTCCAAGCAGATGGCTGAAATCAGTCTGTTACCCAGTATTCGTAAGTCGCCCAATACTTGGGTAGTGGCTGATGGAACGAGTTGCCGTCATCAGATTGCTGATGGCACGCAAAGAGAAGCGGTGCATATCGCCAGAATCCTGGCAGCACATCTTTAGAGAATGCAGCTCAACAGATTTTTATCGCCTTACATTAGCGAATGACGCCGTAACCTACCATTAGCAGGGTTCCTGTCAGTAAAGCAGGAACCAAACGCCTAGTGGGTTTGGACACCATCACACCAATAGCTAAGGCGCAAACCAGAATGCGTATCCACAGTGGCACTGTCGCCATTAAACCGAGAGGCATGACGATCAGGCGCACGGTTAAAGCGGCAACCATCGCATAAGTCACTGCTGCTAACCAACGAAAGATTTCGCTATCTTGATTAATGCTCTGTGAGAGAAATACGCCAATAGCACGGCAGAAATAGGTGCCTAGGCAAGCGCCAAGCAAAGCAATCCATAAACCCCAACCAGAGAGTGCATTAGCCATGGTTTCCATTGTATTCATCAACCGATCACCCCGGCTTTCTTACGCAAGAACTTGCGATCAATAAAGTAAGCCATTGTCCCTGCTACAAGACCTGCTGTAAGCAAGCTAGTATCGCGATCGACGATAAAGAAAATCGGGCCAAAGATACAACCTAAAAAGATTGCAATGCGATTAATCCAAGGCTTCACCTCAGTAAAGGTGAGTAAGAAGAATAAGGGATTAATAAAGACGAGACCTAAAGTCACCGGTGCTGGCACCATACCTGCTAAGAAGTAACCTAAGATTGTTCCAGGGACTGAGATCAACCAACAGAGTAATCCCAATCCAACAAAGTAACTTAAGCGATGCTTAGTCTCAATCGCATGAAACTCGCGCATCGAGATGGCCCAGGCGGTCATCGCCAATAGATGCACTGAAGCATACAAACTTCGATTGCGATCTTTATGGTGAAACTGCGGAAAAAGTGTCACCGTCATGGTGATGAAGCGAGTTGAGGTCAAGGTCACTGCTAAGGCAATAGCTAAAACTGATGAACCCGTAATCGCCATCTCTAGTAAGACGACCTGACCTGGCAAAGCAAACATGAAGAAGGAGGTGAAGGTAGTGAACCAAATATCAAAGCCATTAGTCTTACCCATTGCTCCAAAACCCACCATACCTGCAAAGAGCACCATCGCTGGGGCGCCAGCGGCATCCCGAATACCCGACCAAAATGCATCACTGCGACTCTGAAAGCGTTGCGCTGCTGACTCCTCTAGCGCTATCTCGCTAGGGTCAATATAAGGTTGCTCATTGGATGACATGAATCAATTGTAAGCGTTTAGAGCCCACTCAATGTGCTCTGCTACTAAAGCGTCAGCATCAATCAGTCCCTCAGTCAATGCTTGGTGAATTTCTTCCTTAACTACTTTGCTAGCGTTAGGGCTTGCAAGCGCATTACCCATGGCGACTGCTAAATTTCGGCGCCAACGACTATACCCAATCCGACGAATCGCACTTCCCTCATGGCGCCGCTCGAACTCTGCCTCAGTCCAAGACCATAGATGTAACAGACTCGCCTGCCCCAAGCCGTGGCGTTGTGCAAAGTCTGGCAGTTGGGTGCGCTGAGCAAATTTATTCCAGGGACAGATTAACTGACAGTCGTCACAGCCATACACACGATTACCCATTGCACTTCTAAACTCCACGGGAATCGCTGCTGGGTTTTCTATCGTCAGATAAGAAATACAACGGCGCGCATCTAATTGATAAGGTGCAGTGATTGCCTGCGTTGGACAGATATCAATACAAGATTGACAGGTACCACAATGTTCTGCTTCCTCGTGATCAAGCGGTAATGGCACATCTACCAAAATCTCACCCAAGAAAAAGGTCGAGCCAGATTCTCGATTCAGTAAGAGGGTATGCTTGCCACGCCACCCCAATCCTGCTTTACGCGCTAACTCCACTTCCATTAGGGGTGCTGAATCTGTAAAGACGCGGAAACCAAAAGCGCCAATTTTTTCTTCAATCGCTTTGGCAAATTCTTGCAGCCGGTTACGGAGTACTTTGTGATAATCACGCCCGCGGGCATACAGAGAAACCACTGCTTGAGACGGATCTTCTAGGCGCTGCCATTCAGCATCAAAATCACTATCAGGAGAAAGATAGTTCATCGAGACACAAAGGACTCTGATAGTTCCTGGGACTAATAACTGGGGGTTAGAGCGCAATTCTGCATGGCGTTGCATGTATTCCATATGACCATGACGTCCTTCAGCAAGCCATTCTTGCAAGCGCTCGCTAGCAGGACCGAGATGGGTATCCGTAATCCGTAAACTATCAAATCCCAATAAGGTAGCCT
>CAIMPQ010000179.1 GCA_903843315.1 uncultured beta proteobacterium | reverse complement strand
AGTTATCCGCCGAACGCTTGCAACACAAGCTTGCAGGTAAGCTCAGTGCAGAGCAAGAAGAGATGATTAATCGCAGTACTGAAACGATTATTGGTCAGGTGCAGGCGATGAAGGAGATGGTCAATGACTTTAGAGACTTTGCCAAAACACCCACACCTCAATTAAGGCCCGTTTCTATCAATGCACTTACGACTGAAATTTTAGGTCTATATGAGGGTAGTCCGCTGCGCACTCAGCTTGATTTGCAGTGCCCAGATATTATGGGGGACCCTACCCAGTTAAGACAGGTTATCCATAATTTGCTTCAAAATGCACAAGACGCTACTCTAGAGGGTAACCATCCCGGCGAACCGGTTGAGGTAAAAACAGAGTTAGTGCCCTATGGTGAGCACCATGGCATAGTCCAAAATGCAGTGCGCTTAACAATAAGCGATTGTGGAGTTGGATTTCCAGCTAAGATATTGGCAAGAGCATTTGAACCATATGTAACAACAAAGAGTAAAGGCACGGGATTGGGTCTGGCGGTCGTGAAAAAAATTATTGATGACCACTCTGCCAAAATTGAAATACGAAATCGTATGCAGGGAGAAGAAGTGATCGGTGCGCAGGTATCAATATTGTTTATGAATCTAGCAAAAGAGGCGGCCTAAATATGGCTAGTATTTTGGTTGTTGATGACGAGATGGGCATTCGTGAGCTTCTCAATGAGATTCTGACGGATGAGGGTCATACAGTCTATGCCGCAGAAAGTGCCATCCAAGCTCGCACCATTCGTGAACAAATGCGCCCTGACCTTGTTCTATTGGATATCTGGATGCCAGACACCGATGGCATTACGTTGCTAAAAGAATGGTCCAAGACAGGACAGCTCACAATGCCAGTGGTAATGATGTCAGGTCACGCCACGATTGATACGGCAGTAGAGGCTACCCGCATTGGTGCTTTGAATTTCTTAGAGAAACCGATTGCCTTACAAAAGCTTCTAAAGACAGTTAGCAAAGCCCTGGAGAGCTCCCCTAAATATGTTGAGCCCGAAGAAGAGCGGGCTGTACAGTCCAGCGCAACTGCCGCTGCTGCAAAGTCACCTTCTAATGAGGCGGCCGTCACCCCTGTTGTTGAGGGAGAATTCATCAGCGGAATTGCAAAAACCTATTTTGATCTGCCGCTAAGAGAGGCAAGAGATCTTTTTGAAAAAGCCTACTTCGAGCATCAAATGCAAATCATGGGTGGCAGTATGACCAAGATTTCAGACTATACAGGCTTAGAAAGAACCCATTTATATCGCAAGCTCAAAGCCCTGGGAATTGATACTTCTCGCAACAAGGGTGAGCAGTAAGATCTAAAGTGAATCGATTGCCATTAGCGGTCGGCATTGATTCTTTGCGCTAGCATTTGTTGAAAGCATCGATGCATCGGCATTGCGACAGATAATAGTCTCACACTATATGCCCATCATTTTCGGAATGACTCCCAATGGAAATTAAGGTCAACTTTCTCGATAAGCTACGTCTTGAAGCCAAGTTTGATGACTTCACGGTGATTGCCGACCAGCCTATTCGATATAAGGGTGATGGCTCAGCGCCAGGCCCCTTCGACTACTTCCTGGCTTCTTCAGCCTTGTGTGCAGCTTATTTTGTGAAGTTGTACTGCGACACTCGCAATATTCCTACCGAAAATATTCGCCTCTCACAAAATAATATTGTTAATCCTGAAAACCGATATCAACAGATTTTCAAGATTCAGGTGGAATTGCCAGAGGATATCTCGGCCAATGATCGCCAGGGCATCTTGCGCTCTATAGAACGCTGTACGGTTAAAAAAGTAGTGCAAGCTGGGCCAGAGTTTGTCATTGAAGAAGTAAAGAACTTGGATGAAGATGCGCAGACTTTATTGACCTTGAGCCCGGTATCTGAGGCTGGCACCTATATTGTAGGCAAGGATCTGCCGCTGGAGCAAACGATTGCCAATATGTCTAGGGTATTAGCAAACCTGGGTATCAAGATTGAAATTGCCTCATGGCGCAACCTGATTCCTAATGTCTGGTCCTTACATATCCGTGATGCCCATTCGCCAATGTGTTTTACCAATGGCAAAGGATCAACAAAGGAAAGCGCCTTGGCATCGGCCTTGGGTGAGTATATCGAGCGATTGAGTAACAACCATTTCTACGCTGGTGCATTTTGGGGTGAAGAAATGGCAAGTAAAACATTTGTACATTACCCGAACGAGCAATGGTTTATGCCGGGCGGTAAGGACGCACTGCCAACTGAAATTTTGGATGAGTATTGCCTGAAAATATTTAATCCTGATGGAGATTTACGTAGCTCGCATTTAATTGATACTAATTCTGGCAATGTAGAGCGCGGTATTTGTTCGTTGCCTTATGTGCGCCAGTCAGATGGTGAGACTGTTTATTTTCCATCGAATTTGATTGAAAACCTATATGTCAGCAATGGCATGAGTGCCGGCAATACATTGGCCGAAGCGCAGGTGCAATGTCTGTCGGAGATTTTTGAGCGGGCAGTCAAACGTGAAATTCTAGAAGGGGAGATCGCCTTGCCGGATGTTCCTCAGGAAGTGCTCGCAAAATATCCTCACATTCTGGCTGGTATTCGGGGCTTAGAAGAACAAGGTTTTCCAGTATTGGTAAAGGATGCTTCACTCGGTGGGATCTTTCCAGTGATGTGCGTTACTTTGATGAACCCGCGAACGGGCGGGGTATTTGCCTCCTTCGGCGCACACCCAAGCCTAGAGGTTGCACTGGAGCGCAGCTTGACCGAGTTACTACAGGGGCGCAGTTTAGAAGGCTTAAACGATTTGCCCCCACCAACTTTTGCAAGTGAGGCGGTAACGGAGCCCAATAACTTTGTTGAACACTTTATTGATTCGAGTGGCATTGTGTCATGGCGTTTTTTCAGCGCCAAATCGAATTACGATTTTGTTGAGTGGGACTTCTCTGGATATGGTGAAAAATCCAATACTGAAGAGGCGGAAACCCTATTCGGTATTCTCGAAGCGATGGGCAAAGAAGCTTATGTGGCGGAATACGACCATTTGGGTGCGACTGCTTGCCGAATTTTGGTGCCTGGTTACTCTGAGGTTTATCCGATAGAAGATTTGATTTGGGATAACACGAATAAAGCTTTGTTATTCCGTGAAGATATTTTGAATCTGCATTGTCTAGACGATGCAAGTCTAAGTGGGCTACTTAAGCGCTTAGAGAATAACGAGTTAGATGAGTACGGCGATATCGCCACACTGATTGGTATTGAGTTTGACGAGAATACGCCATGGGGCCAGCTAACCGTTCTGGAGTTAAAGCTACTCATTCATCTTGCGATAAAGCAATATGATCAGGCACATGAGCTGGTAGGAGCTTTTCTTCAATATAACGACAACACTATCGAGCGCAAATTGTTCTATCAAGCCTTAAATGCCGTATTAGATATTCTGCTGGATGATGATCTGAAAATCGATGATTACATAGTCAATTTGCGTCGGATGTTTGGTGATAAGAGAATGGATGCTGTAATGGGATCTCTGGATGGCAGTGTGCGATTCCATGGATTGACCCCAACCAGCATGAAGCTGGAGGGGCTTGAGCGGCACCACCGTTTGATTGACAGCTACCGAAAGCTACATACGGCCCGAGGCAAAATAGCAGCTAGAGGCACTTAGAGGCGAGAGCCGTCATACAGTTATCAGCCCCTAGCTGCCATAACACCCCAAAAATGAATAGGCTTAACTGCTAACTTTAAGGAGGATTCTTATGCGTTAGTATTTGCCTAGGAAAGTTCAAGGAAGCAATTTTCATGTTTTTAAAAAAATTACACCCCAAAGATGCGCATATTGCCGCATCAGCGATTGTCGGAGCCTGCAGATTAGGGGGGTGGACGCACGAACTACAGCCACAGCTATTGCATGTGCTTTTTAAAAACCTTTTAGACTTTGAGTGCGACTTTAATACTTTTCCGGGGTCTAGTATGGAAGCTGTAGGGATTGTATTTAAAGATCATGAAAGTCGAAGTGAAGTTATTGATTTGATGTTAATGGTAGAAGCGTTGTGCGCTGAAATTCCCGAAGCGGTAGCTAGCTCAGTTTCTGCCTATGCAAGTTATCTCGGAGTTGCTAATGAGAGAATTCATATGCTGAGAGATTTGGCTAAGCACTCCATTGCAAAAGCACAAGAGGATTTTTATCGAAATAATTATTTTTCAGATAAGGATTTAGCGATTGAAAATTTTCATGCGCTAGTCAAAAGCTATGGCCTGCCTGCTTATGTCGTGGGCGTAAAAGATGATCCCAAAGAGATATTGCGTTGGGAGGCTTTAGCCAATCTGCCAGAGGAAAGTCTTGGAAAAGGCCTTTGGAACTTTTATAAAAAAAGAGGTTTTGCCTTTCCTGGAACGGTTGGCGGAGTCAATTCTGCTGTTGCGCATCATGATTGGATTCATATATTGGCGGATTATGACTCCGATGGTATTGGTGAGATTGAAGTTGCCGCATTTTCAACAATGGCTACTAATTCAGATTCTCCCGTGATGAATTTTCTAGGGGTGTTGAGTATTTTTCAAGGAGGACTCTTAAAGTCACTTGTCACTAGCGCCAACCCGCATTTAGGCCATGATTTAGAGGTTAGTAATGGCATGGAGCGAGTGGTAAATGCGCTGCAGAGAGGTCGTGAGTGCAGCGTAGATCTGATTGAGGGTATGAATTTTTTCGAATATGCCGACCATTCTTTAGATGCGCTAAGACTCAAATGGAATATTGTTCCAAAAGCCTCAGAATTTTCAGCTTGAAAGGGTGCAGAAATTTGCCATAATTAGTGATAATAAGCATAAGAATGAGACTTACAATAACTCGCAAGTGCCAATAATAAGGTGCTATATATTTAAATGCCGTTTTAGCCTAACTAATGATTTCTAGGAGATAAAAATGAAATTGATTAATTGCTTATTGCTATGTGCTGCACTATTGCCTGTGACTGCCTTTTCTCAAAGCGCTACCCCGAAAATTGTATCCATATCAACTCTAGATGCTAATAACGATCAGATCATTAGCAAGGCTGAAGCGCTTAAAGCGGGCATGCCAGATGCAGTTTTCAAAAAAATTGATCAAGATAATAGCGGCCAAATTACTAAGGCTGAATTGGATGCTTACAGATCTCAAAATAACTCGATCAGCGCCATAGATACTGACAAAGATGGAAAGATTAGCAAAGCTGAAGCAATGAAAATGGGTATGTCAGCTCAAGAATTTAGAATATTAGATAAAGACAATAGCGGATACATCACACAATCAGAGTGGGATACTGGAAACTGGATTATTTGGTAAGCGATATATTCAATAAAGGCAATACGGTGGCGGAGCTTTCTTCTTCTAAGGTATTGCAATAGATTAAATGAGGGGCTTGGTTATGAATCTAGTAAAAATCTTACTCGCATTGACATGTTTATTTTCAGCAGTGAGCTTTGCTCAAACTGCAACAACTTCACCAAAGCCTTCATTTAAAGAAATAGATAAAAATGGCGATGGCAAGATAACTGCAGCTGAAGCTAAAGCAGCCGGTATTTCTGATGCAGACTTCAAAAAAGCAGATAAAAATGGCGACGGAAGCTTAACTACAGATGAGTATCTGAATGTTCGATAAATGAAATAATAGCCACGGCAATTAGCAAATTGGCTCTATTGAACCCAAGCGTAACTTCATGAAAGTAACAATTAAAGCTATTAATTAATGATGTCCAATCTGCCCGTAGCAAATGTGGCAACACCATACCCACATCGAGCGAGGACCCTAGAGGGGAGGAGATCAAGTAGTTATGGGATAGTGGGGTGCAGTCGAGGCCGGATTTCAACAGCGGACCATAATTGGCAGCTTAGAAAACACTTTCATTTATAATTCCCAGTCTTGGCCTGGTAGCTCAGTCGGTAGAGCAGAGGATTGAAAATCCTTGTGTCGGTGGTTCGATTCCGCCCCGGGCCACCAAGAATCTAAATAGCCCACTTGTTGGGCTATTTTCTTTTATGGCT
>CAIMPQ010000178.1 GCA_903843315.1 uncultured beta proteobacterium | reverse complement strand
TACGCCTCTGGAATGGGTGCCTTTTCCGATCAACAGCCTCCTAAGATTAGACATATCAGCATTATCGCCAGCACCGGCATCGCTATTGCCAACCTATGGCTTGAGGCTGACAATGAAGCACCTTTTACAGATGCGCAAACCCGTCGCAATGTCGTGCTTGATGGCATTTCACCAAGCGAATTAAATGCCTTGGTCGGTGAAACTTTTCAGCTGGGCGGCATTTCTTTAAAGGGAACTGAACTTTGCGCTCCTTGTATACGGCCTGGAGAGCTTTTGGGGAAATCAAACTTTATGGATGCGTTTGATGGCCGAGGGGGAATACGTGCCGAGATACTCAGTTCAGGAACTCTCTCATCCGGCGACGCATTATTTATCAGCAATCAAAAATCCAATGATTAGTTACAGCGATAAAACCCCCGTAACAGCAATGCAGGCTATCGACTTATATAAAAGATCCACCTTGGGTGAACGACGCCCCATTAATAATGTCAGCACGTTTGAGTCTATGCTCCAAAATGCCAATCTTATTATTACGGCATGGGATGAGGATAAATTGATCGGAATATCCCGTTCGTTGACCGATTTTTCTTATGTCGCCTACCTAGCTGACTTGGCAGTAGATGAGCAGTACCAACGAACAGGCATAGGCAAACAACTTATTGAAGAAACTAAAGCTCGCCTGGGCCCAGAGTGCATGATTGTGCTCCTTGCAGCACCTAAGGCAAACGCGTATTACGAGCATATTGGCTTTGAACATAATCCACGCGCGTGGACTCTGAAAAAATAATTACGCCTTTAGGATTGTCGAATGACCACAACTCAATTTTGCTTAGTACGCCATGGGGAGACCGACTGGAATGCTGCGCGTCGTCTTCAGGGTCACACTGATATCGCTCTGAATGCTCGCGGCTTAAATCAAGCCAAGCAAATGGCTCATGCCCTTAAGGCCATTCATCTGCAGTTCGATGTTCTTTATACAAGTGACCTTCAGCGTGCTCAACAAACAGCACAGGCTATTGAGGAGCTTTATAAAACCACGGCAATTGCTCATAGCGCCTTAAGAGAGCGACACCTCGGCGCCCTTCAAGGTCTTACTACCGATGAAGCCCCTCAGCGCGAACCGGAACTCTGGAAGAGCCACCTCAGCAGAGGTATTCTTCAAGACTTGCGTGGCGGAGAAAGTATTCAGCAATTTGCAGCGCGGGTTCAGAGTGCGCTCGAAGAGATTCGCCAAAAGCACATCGGTAAAACCATTTTGTTGGTAAGTCATGGTGGAACGCTAGATATGATGTATCGAGTTGCGAGCAAGCAGGCATTAGATGCCGAAAAAGCGGTCACCGTTCCCAATGCCTCGCTGAATTGGATTAGCCATGATGGGGCTGGCTGGAAGGTTAATGCCTGGGCAGATACCAGCCACCTTGAAGATCTGGCTTTGGATAATTTGGATCTTTAGATGGCCATCGCCAGAATAGATCCTCCAGAAATAAACATGACAAGCTCCATCAGCAAGAGAAATCTTTTTTCTGGCAAGGCCAAAACAATTTTTTTGGAAAAAATAGATCCTGCTAATACACAACTGCCAATCAACAAGCCTTGAATGATTGCTGTTGTGTTTAAGAACCCAAGCTGATGAAAGGTAATTCCCTTGGTAAAAAGTATGGATAGGGTGCTAGCAGCTTCTGTACCCAAAAAGGCGCCCTTAGTGAGGCCGTAAGCTAAGAAAAATGGAGTATTGATGGCCCCAGTAGTCGCAACAATGCCAGTAAGGTAGCCAATACCAGCACCTACCAAACTCATCTGCCATAACTTTAAATAAAAGTTTTTTCTGCGCATCCATCTCCGAATCGGAATCAATAGGATTAGAAAAAGACCGAGAGTGATTTCAACAAACCGATCATTTAGAGTCACTAAAGTATTTACACCTAATATCACTGCAGGGATTGCCGTAAGACTATAGACAAAACAAACCTTCCAATTAATTGCACTCCACCAGAGAAAAATACGGGAAAGGTTTGCTACGGTTGCCACTAAAGCAATCACTGGAATTGCCTGAATTGGTCCATAGAAATACACCAGCGCCGGCATCAAGATAATCGTGGTACCAAAACCAATCACCCCGCCTAGAACGCCAGCACCAAGACCCAAAAAGCCTAATACGAGGGCCTGAAGCAGGAGATCTGAAAGATTCACGCTTAAGAAATCAACTCGCTAATCTCAATCAAATTTTGGTCAGGATCACGAATATAAATAGAGTTAATTTTTGCGGTGGCGCCCGTACGAATGACTGGGCCCTCAATAATCGGCCAGGCTTCTTTTGTTAATTTGGCAATGACTTTTGTAAGCGGTCTATCTGCAATAAAACAGAGATCTAAAGAACCTGGCGTAGGGAGATCTGCTTTGGGTTCAAATTCTTTCCCTTTGATATGCAAATTGATTTTTTGATTGCCAAACTTGAATGCTTTACGCTCAACAGGTGGCGTTCCGCCAATGAATGACTCTAATTGCATACCTAGAACACGTACATAGAAATCAATACATTCAACTTCTTTTGCAGTAGTGAGAACCAGGTGATCGAAGTGATCAAGCATCTCAGCCGTGATTTTTCAAATAATCAACTACCCATGCTGGGTCACTATCGCTAGGAAAAATAGGGTAATGAACCGCTTCAATCACCCCATTATTAGCAATTAGGGTAACTCGCTTAAGCAGCGTCATTCCGGCAGCAAGGAATGTAGGCATATTTAATGCCTTTTGAAATTGATAGTTGGCATCACTCACCACTGGAAATGGTAGATGTAGTCTATCTGCCATCTCTTTTTGATACTCAGTAGTTTGCACACTAAGGCCAATCACTTCCGCATCAAGCGCCTGTAGTTCTTGATAGTGATCCCTGAATGAGCAACTCTGGGGTGTGCACCCTCTAGCCCCAGGAATCTGATCCCAGCCGTCTGGGAGTGCAACATTGGGTTGACCCGTCATTGGGTAGCAATAAATGACCAATTTTCCTTTGATATCACTCAGATTAATTACTTTGCCATTCGTGGCAGTGAATGAAACATCTGGCAGCTGCATGCCCTTTAAATGATCAGTGGCCCCGTCATCTTGAGGAATAGGGAGATCAGTGGGGAGTTGATTAAGATTGGTCATCTAATTTCCTTCGGTAATCTTGCGGCCATTGAGAGGCAT
>CAIMPQ010000177.1 GCA_903843315.1 uncultured beta proteobacterium | reverse complement strand
GGACAATTGGCGGTAATTGCCTTTGGTGTTTTGGATACCGCAATGACGGCGCGTTATTCTGCTGATGATTTAGCTGCCTTAGCAATGGCATCGGCAATCTTCATTAGTATTTACGTAGGACTAACGGGCGTAGTTTCTGCACTAGCCCCAATTGCTGGACAACTCTTTGGCGCCAAACGTTATTCTGAAATCGGTGAAGAAGTAAGGCAAGCAACTTGGCTCGCCCTTGGGTTAACGGTCTTAGGCTGTTTTATCTTACTCAATGCGGAGCATATACTAGCTATCTCCCACGTCAGTCCTGAGATCGAAGATAAAGCAAAGCTCTATCTCAATATCCTAGCAATCGGTCTTCCTGCAAGTATGGCTATGCGGGTCTTAATGGCTTTGCACAATGCCGTATCTCGCCCTGCAGTCATAACCATTGTTCAACTCATCGGCTTAGCACTCAAATTACCCCTGAACTTACTATTCATTTATGGTGGATTTGGGATTGAGGGCATGGGTGGGCCTGGATGCGCTGTAGCCACCGTGATCATCAACTGGTCTTGGTTGCTGATGACCTTAGGTATCGTCTTATTTGATCACTTTTATCGACCTTTCAAGATATTCGAACGTTTTAGCCTGCCTGACTGGCATCGTATCTGGACGCTCTTAAAGCTAGGCACACCTATTGGCTTTAGTTATTTGATTGAAGTGACTTCATTCACTTTTATGTCACTGTTTATTGCGCGTCTTGGAACCACCGCATTAGCCGGTCATCAGATCGTAGCTAATATGGGCACAGTGATTTATATGGTGCCGCTCTCTCTATCAATTGCGACGATGACGCTGGTGTCTCAATCCATTGGCGCAAATAAACCAGAGCGTGCTGAAGAGATTGGCTGGTCTTCTGTTGTATTCACGACTGTTACCTGCATCACAATAGGCATTGCCGTCTGGTTTTTTAGAATGCATTTACTCGATTTATATGATCCACCAGCAGAAGTGAAAGCTTTTTCGATCCCCCTCTTCTTGTTTATCGCCTTCTATCAAGTCTTTGATGCCCTACAAGTAACCGCAGCCTTTATTTTGCGGGCGTATCGCATTGCATTTCTACCCATGCTCATTTACGCAGGATCCCTCTGGGGTGTAGGCTTAGGGGGCGGCTACTTAATGGGCTTCAATGTCTTTGGCAATACACCGGAATTTTTACAAGGTGCCAATGGATTCTGGGCTGGGAATAGCATCAGTCTAGGGTTGGCTGCCTGCTTTCTACTCTATCTCTTTAGAAGAACGGCAGAGCGCTATGAAAAAACGCATCCGCCTGTGGAAGTCTAAAACACTCAGGTTGTGTTCTGAGCTTGCTTACTTGTAGACTTTTAAAGTAGAAGCATCATCATCTAAGCGACGCTTAAGATTACGCTCATAACCTGCTGAGCCTGGGTTATTAGTAATGAAATTTTGTGCAGCCAAGTTTTTACGCACGTCTTCTGCTAAATCTAAAGAAGCCAGTTTCATTAACTTCGCCATGCTCGGTTTGAAGGCATTGTCTTTGCCGTCAATTCTGACTTCTTTACCTTCGCCAGACGCAACAAATGAGGCGACGATCTGGGTAGACTGTGTGTCGACCACATTAAAGTCAACTGTGACTTCTAATACGACCTGCTGAGAAGAAGACTTGGTTCCTGGAATGTCATCAATGTTATCCACTACGGAGATTTCCGCTAATACACCATACAGTACATAGTTAGCATCCGGAAAATCACCAGCCTTAATACGCTTCACAATATCAAAATACTCGTCACCTTGATTCGGCGTAACTGTTGATGGCTTAGCCTGGACCACCTTATAACCAGACTTTATTAATAAGCCACGGATTGGATTAGCTAAATAACGTAGCTCCCCGTACTCCATCTTGCTCTCGTAACCTGACTTTTTCTGACTTTGCGTTTCTACATTTGAGGCCGAATTGCTGTTGGTTCCGGGATCCACTGGCGTAATGACGGGTGCAGTACCTGGTGCAGTTGCTTTTGGATCGGCCAGATTAGTGAACTTCACCGGAAATGCAGAAGAATTTGCCCCACCCGTTAAGGCGGAAGCATCAGCTTTATCCGCATCGACTTCAATTGTCTTTGGCGCGATCGTGGTAGTGACACTGTTATTTGTCTTATGGCGGGTCTCTTCAATCAAAATCAGGTTCTTACCTTCTTTTTTAAAGTAGATATCAGTCACAGCAATGGACTTCGAGTCTGCTTTAAGCGCTTCAGCACTAATGACAGGATTCTTGGGTGGATCTGCTGGCACCTGCCCAACGATGGCTTGCTCCGGTACTGCAGCCGGAGGCTTAGAAGCGCAGCCCGCTAGGCAGACTAGGCTAAGGCCAACACTAACTAGAAACGTTTTCTGTATCAATTGCATGAATTCACATCCTTCATTAGCGAGTTGCCGTCTTACGAATTTCTTTTTCATCAGACCACTCGAGTAAGCCTGATTCGTTATTGATCAGATTGAGGTTAAAGACGTAGTAAACATCCTTAACGTCCTTAGTATTCTTCACAATCGAGGCAATCGATCCTTCTATACGATACTGCGCGCCCTGCATATTGCCAGTTTTAGCAATCGTATTGCCCTTGTATAAACCGGACTGATTTTGGCGCTTTAACTCTTCCGTTTGATTCTGCATTTCAGAAACACTCACTGCAAATCTTACCTGTCCACTTTTCATTAACTGAGTACGAATCTTGTCAGTAATCACACGGGTATCAATATATTCTGAGGTCTTGTTCTTCACATCGGCCAAAGTCACAATGGGCGCATCTTTACTTCCCGAGATAGCCTTAGATTGAAGTAAAGATCTGGTCATCGCCTCGGCAATCATTTGTAGATCGGTTGAGCCATAGTTTGCATTGACAGTCTCAACCGCCTTAGCATCACCATAGCGAACTTGCGGACCAGAACATCCTACAAGTAGAGCTGCAAAGATTGCTAGTGAAGATAATTGGATAGTTTTAGTGTGCATTTTCATGATCATTCTCAATAAGCTTTTGGTTTATTTGTATTGATTTAACTCAAAACGGAAATCGGTTGCATCTGGTGTTGGGGCAATACCCATAATAACGGTCGTTTGACCCTTACCCACTGTCACAGGCTTCCATGCCTCTTCATCGGTCACCGTCATTCCATTTTTACCAATCCATTTGAAACGATAGGCTACTAAATTCGATTTACTGTCGTTTTGAATAGTCACTTGCGCTGTAAGAACGCCATTGCGCATGAGGCTGCGCATATCGGTAATTTGAATGCTATCGGTATCCCCTGTGCGTAAAGTCATGTCCTTCATCGAAGGATTAGAGCTACAGGCAATGAGTGCACATGCTGCCAATAGACTCAGGAGGTATTTTTTCATTCTCGAGTTTCCTAATTAAAAAGCTGCTGAAAGCGATTGAGTAAACTGGGCGGCTCATAGGGTTTTAACTCTTCTATATTACCGCTTGCAGGACTTGATGTGGGATTGCTTATAGGCGTTACTGCTGCTGGCGCGACAG